>NZ_FUYE01000005.1:300000-393701 GCF_900167535.1 Prosthecobacter debontii | reverse complement strand
ACCGGAGAGAAGGTGGAGTTGGCCTATGTGGATCAAGGTTACACAGGAGAGCAGCCCGCCGAAGCTGCCCAAACAGAGGGCATCAGGCTGGAAGTGGTGAAACTTCAAGAAGCCAAGAAGGGCTTTGTGCTACTGCCCAGGCGCTGGGTGGTAGAGCGCTCATTTGCTTGGTCAGCGCGGTTCCGGCGTCTGGCAAGAGACTATGAACGCTTGACGACCTCCCTGGCGGGCATCCACTGGCTGGCCTTTGCCGTGCTGATGCTTAGCTCCCTCTTCTCAAGAGTTCATAACACGCTCTAGGGAGGACATGGATGATGCGATTCAGCAGTTTGAATTGGGGAGGAGCGCTATATTCGTCGAGGTTTTAAACTTGCCTCACATTAGAAGTTTAATATTTAGCGCAAATCAGAAATTGCCAACTTTGAAGTCAACCGTGCGACGTTTAGAGGCGGACTTCAATCGCTATAAAAAGAAGATGAAAAAAAGTGACCCCCATTAAGCAGGAAACGCATCGCACGCGTCCTCCGCTCGGAGAGCTGTGACAGGGAAAGGCGAGACTCAGAATTGACCCTTTATAACCGTAACAGCAGCGGCAGAAGCCAAAGCGCCACGGTGACTCGCTCCACGGAAGTATGGAATGCCCCCAAATATGTCCTGGGCCGTTTGCTGGTGGAGGCCGGAGTGGGCGAAGGTTTCTTCAATGGCGACATCGCCGAGGTGGTGGTATGCATCGGTGCGGTCAGCAGTGACAAATGTCTGGCCGTAGAAAACTACCTGGCAGCCACTTATCTGGGACTGCTTTATCTTTACCCGCACAGTTCGGACTTCCGTTACACGGGTCACTATTACCATGAGAAAAGTGATCTCCACCTAGCTCCCTACCGTGCTTATGACTCGGTGACTGGCCGCTGGATCAGTGAGGATCCCATTCAGGAGGCTGGCGGAATTGATTTGTATGGGTATGTGCAAAACAAGCCTTTGGTTGCAATAGACGAGCTTGGACTACAAACAAGTGTACAGACGCCCGCTGGTACAGCTACGCTCACTACTCTGGCTCAGTACGGTATGCTTGATGAGGCGGCGGGCTTAGCAGCGGCCGCGACTATGGCTGCCGATATTGAACGTAAAAAAGCTCAAGCACAAGAAAGAGCAGCTTACAAAAAGAGGTGTACTGAGCCAAACCCGAAAAACCTTGATCCATGTGCAACAGCTAGATGGAAATTACAAAGAAATAAGGACTGCTTGCGAATGAGGCAAGAATACTCAAATAAATGGTATGATGCACCAGACCCGTCTCACCAAAAGGAAATTGATAACTTGAAGATAGCTATTCAGGCTCTAGAAGAATTCATCAAAATTAACTGCCCCAATTAAAATGAATGTGACTCAAGTTCTTTCTGACATGGATGATCTACCGGAGTTTTGTTACGCAAATAAACCCATAAACGTCAATAGCGTGGGCATCTTTGGCAATACTCCCTTGAATATTGCCGCAACGCAGGGAAATGTTGAATCCGTTCAAATGCTAATAGCCGCTGGTGCTAATATTAACTTTCAAGGGGAAGGCGGTTCCACTCCTCTCCATGATGCAATTGAGCAAAATAATCAAGCTGTAATAGATGTGTTAATAAAATATGGGGCTAACAAAAATATTAAAAATAATGATGGATTAACTGCAGAGTCATTAGCCTCTCTTTTGAATTTAAAACTTTAATTTAGACGACGTTGGGATAGGACCGATTTAACAGTGACAACCTATAGCAGGAACTTCCTCCCATGCCAGCTTCAACAAAAGTAAACGCCATTAACATGCACCCACCTCTATTGAGGACAAATACACCTGTGACAAGCTGCGGTTATCATCTTCTTGAGGTGCACCCCCCTGGAATTATTCCGCCTCGCTGACCTTGCACAGCCGTAACAGCAGCGGCAGAAGCCAAAGCGCCACGGTGACTCGCTCCACGGAAGTATGGAATGCCCCCAAATATGTCCTGGGCTGTTTGCTGGTGGAGGCTGGAGTGGGAGAAGGCTTCTTTCATGGAGACATTGCGGAGGTAGTGGTATGAATCGGTGCTCTGAGCACGGCCAACCGTCTGGCCGTAGAAAACTACTTGGCAGCCACCTATCTGGGACTGCCTTATCTTTACCCGCACAGTTCGGACTTCCGTTACACGGGTCACTATTACCATGAGAAAAGTGATCTCCACCTAGCTCCCTACCGTGCTTATGACTCGGTGACTGGCCGCTGGATCAGTGAGGATCCCATTCAGGAGGTTGGCGGAATTAATTTGTATGGGTATGCGGGGAACGGGCCGCTGGATGCAATTGATCCGCTAGGATTATATATAAATGTATATGGTCCAACAGCTGCTGATCGAGCAGAAATACTTGCGGCCATCCAAAGCTGGACAAAAGGAAAATTGTCATTGAAAGACGGATCCAAAGATTTAAAATGGAACTTACAACGAGAGCCATACCCAGATGATGGAGAGATAGAACGGACTCTTGATGCCCTAATTAAATCTGATAAACCGTATATTATTACTCGGACAGGTGAAATGGCTTTTAGTCAGGGCGGAACATTTCAGCCAGCAAACGGAGGTGGGGGGACAATCATGATTGAACCTTCGGATTTCTGGGGAACATACGAATCAGCGGTAGGGCCTCAAGCTCCCAATTTGGGAATGATTTTGGCGCATGAATTATTGGGTCGGGCTAAGGTCGACTTGGATGGTGGAAAACATAGTAATGAATTTGCATTCAAAAAAGCTAACGCCGCGTGCGAGAGGATGGGTATTCCATTAAGAATTAGATACTAATGAATAAATTACTAGCAGTCTTCTCGGTGGTTGTAATTATCTTGATTTTATCGATAGCTACGGCATACTATAAATCAAAACGAGCGTTAGGCGATTTTCAATCCTATTATAAGTTATATAGTGTCAATGTATCAAAGGTATCTTCAACGTACTGCTGGCGTTTCTCATATGTTGCAGAAGAGAACTCGACATTTTCAACACCTGTATATGTCTCTTTTTTTGGATCCGTAATGAATCCTAGGCCTATAGTTCCTTGAACTATGAAATGCGTCATTACATTATGCCTAGTGGGTCTGTCTTTAAGCTGCTCAGCTCCTAGTCGGGCGAGTCGAGCACGGAGCTATGATTACGCCATCAGTGATCAAACGGGGCAAATTGCTCCCGAGATTGTAAAAACAGTCGAACAGGCGGCTCTGTCAGGGGATCGTGAAGGCTCGATGCGGCTCTACCATCACTATGTCCATGAGAAGCGAGAGAAAGAGGCGCTCAAATGGATCAGGCTAGGTGCTGTGCAGGGGAATACGGCTGCGATGATTGGACTCGCTGGGCATCTCGAGGATGGGCATGCTGCCGAAAGAGCCGAAGCGCAATGCTGGCAACGGATCGCGTATTATCGCGGCGATCCCACGGCCAAAGAGTTATACAAACACCTTTTTGCCAAAGAACATCAGTCTAAGCACTCGATTCTGACCCAGGATTGAGAAGGTCTCCATGATCCGCAGTCGTTTTTTACTATCCTGGCTCTTATGAGCTCCCGTTGGTCTCGGTGGGCAGCCGTGTGAAGAGGTCGGTCAGATAGGCCTCCGCGGTGATGTCTTCGCGGTGACACTTGCCAATCAGCGTGTAGAATACGGCGGCGCGATCACCGCTTTTGGGATCTCCCATGAACAACCAGTTCTTTTTGCCGATGGCACTGGGGAGGATCGCATTTTCGATCCGGTTGTTGTCGATGCAAACACGACCGTCCCGCAGGTAAACACTGAGTTTATCCCACAGGTTCAGCACGTAGCTGATGGCCTTTGCCTGTGAGACTGCGAGGTAGATGTCTGCGTCTCTGCTGCAAGCTTTGCAACTTGTGGGAGAAGAAGCTACGATTTTTAAAGTGGATGCTCTGGGGCGCATCGCGGTGACTCGTTCTAAACTCCGATGTTGGATACTCTTTGATGAAAATTATTCTTTCAGTTTTTGCGGCTGTGATCTTGGTTGCTGTAGTGGTTCTCTTTGTCAGAGAGTCGCTTATTGATCCTAGTAACAACGCGACGGATATCCTCGTCGTCGATTCCTTGGCAAAATATGCCCAACTAAACCAAAAACTGCCTGCTGATTGGGAGGCGTTTCTTCGTTTCAATCATT
This sequence comes from Prosthecobacter debontii, assembly GCF_900167535.1. NCBI lineage: Bacteria > Pseudomonadati > Verrucomicrobiota > Verrucomicrobiia > Verrucomicrobiales > Verrucomicrobiaceae > Prosthecobacter > Prosthecobacter debontii. Next base: position 389,529 of record NZ_FUYE01000005.1, on the reverse strand, counting down.
CTCAGGGAGACCACTTAACTGTCACAACCGCCCAATTAAATGGTCGTTTAAAAATATCATGGGGCCTTGCGAGCAAAGATGCTGCGAAGGAACCCATACTCATTTGGACAATAGCGAATAGCGAATGGATTCCAGATCCAGACTTAACGGAGCGTCTCAAAGGCTTGCTCAAACCCTCTCCATGATTGATAGATGTGCCCCGGGGATCGAGGCGCGGTGTTTTCTCGTGAGAGATTGCGTGGCCTGCGATCATCTACACATCTTCCCACTCCAAATTCAGACCTTTGACTACCCCTACTTCGACCTCCGGGCTTCACCTCGCCGAATGATCCATTGCAGATGGTGGTCACCGCAGGGCGCTAACACCCACTACACGTGGATTTTCCTTGGAATGGCAGCCCCAGCAGTGGAGACACGGGGATTCGCCCCGGACCTTTTCATTGCGAACGATACGCTCTACCAACTGAGCTATGCCCCTGGGTGTTTCTTCGGCTTAACCCATACTACCAAAGTGAAATTTAAAGTGGTAAAACCTTTCATCTCGCTCCTCACCCCACGAATGTGAAGCGTTATTTCGTCAGGCGGGTATCAGAGGGCCTTGCGGTCCAAAGGATCGCCGGATTCAGCCCAGTGCGATGCGAAGCAAGCCCTGGGTGGGTGGGAAGAGACCCACCTCTCAAAGGTCGCGGCCTGAAGGGTCGCGGGAGAGGGAATGGGATGTGGAAACGTGCCTGCCGTTCCCGCGCTCCTTCAGAGCGCGACGTGGGTTGATCATCCCTGACCGCCGGGTTCACAGGCCTTGCGGCCTGGGCTGAATCCAGCGGCCCTCCAGGCCGCGCTGATGTCTGAGGCCCTCATGAAATGAGAGGATAGAAACAGGCCCCTCACGCCCCCCACCTCACCTTTCGCGCAGCGAAAGAGCTGGGGTGAGGAGCGGGCTCGATCTTGCCCATGAATTTGATTCATTATTTCATCAGGTGGGTCTAACGTCTCAGTAGAAAAAGAAAAGTTTCCCCCGACACTTCAGTACCCAAAAACTCGTCGTGCTTCGATTCTCACGAGACGATGAATGTCGCAAACAAGGACGAAAGCTCCACCCCATGACAAAAGGAGCGATCTAAAAAGAATTTTTCTTACTCCGTATCGCCAAAGCCCGTCGCGATCAGCTCCTCCAGATCGGCCATCGCGGCTTCGGCGTCCACGCCTTCGGTAGTGAGCTTGATGGTTTCTCCACGCCCTGCGGCCAGCATCATGAGGCCCATGATGCTCTTGCCGTTCACGGGTTCATCGTCTTTTTCCACCCAGATGTCGCATTTGTATTTGCTGGCCCGCTTGACGAACTGCGCCGCCGGACGGGCATGCATGCCCATCTTGTTTCGGATCGTGAGGTCTTTGGAGAGTGTCATGCGGGTGGGGTTGGCTGGCCGGGTTAACCTATCTGGTCGTCTGCCATTTTTTTCAACAACCTTTGATCAAACTCGACCGCACTATTGTAACCAAAAGTGCGCAACTTGTAGTTGAGGGCGGCCAATTCGATGAGGCCGGCCACATCTCGCCCAGGGGCGACAGGGATATCCACTTTAGCAATGGTTAGCCCCATGATCTCGGTGCTCTGACTGGCCATGCCCACGCGTTCCAGGTCATGGGACTCTGCTAAATGCACGAGATTTACCGCCAGATCCAGGCGCTTGCTCATGCGCACAGAGCCCACGCCGAACAAAGCGGCGACATTCAGGATACCCAAGCCGCGGATTTCGATCATGTTCCGGGTCATCTCGGGGGCGGAACCGACGATCTCCCGCTCCTCGACGAGGCGCAAACGCACCGCATCATCCGCCACGAGGCTACCGCCGCGCTGGAGCAGGCCGATGACGCTCTCGCTCTTACCGCAGCCGCTCTTCCCCTGAATGAGCACGCCGATGCCCTGCACGTCCACGAGGCAGCCATGCACCAGCATCGTGGGCGCGAAGGCCCACTCCAGCTTGATGGTGGCTGCATTCAGGAACTTCATGGTGATCATGCTGGTCTGAAAGACGGAAATGCCCGCTTCATTGGCAATCGCCACCAGATCCTCACTCAGCCGATGTCCGCGTGCCACAACGAGGCAGGGGATGTCCCAGGTGCAAAGTTGACTGAACCGAGCCGCACGCAGCTTGGGGTCTAGCCCTTCCAGAAAGGAAAACTCCGAGTTACCAATGATCTGCACCCGCTTGTAAGCGAAGTAGGTGAAAAAGCCCGACAAAGCCAGTCCAGGGCGATTGACGGAAGGCTCGGAGATTTTCCGCTTAAAACCCACATCGCTACCGATCAGACGCAGCTTGAGGGCCTTTTCGTTGGTCTTGAAAAACTCTTCCACCGTGATGGAGGAGGGGCGTTTCATCTTCGAAGAGGGGCTCATGCGCGCGCACTCTAGCAAAGGAAAACAGCAGCCCAAGAACAAAATACCCCAGATTCACGGCCCAAAATCCCAACGGGCTTTCATGGTGTCACGCGCCCGGATTTCCACCTGCTGAAGAGCCATCTCTTTCCCTTCTGCGGGTGGGGTGAGACGCAGATGGATGAGCCTATCCTGCGCCGTTACGGGCAGCGCCAGGGTGATTTCTGCCCACTCTTCCGAGGAAGGCCAAACAAAGGACTTGACCTGTTCTCGCGTAAAATCAGGGTCTTTCTGCGTGCGCCAACTTACTTGGCCGGAGCCGCCCTTTCCCGCTTTGACCTTCAACCTCAGTTCTACAGGTCCAGGCACGGCCAGCTTACTGTGAGTGAGAAAAGGCTTGGCCTGGGTGGAAGCCGGAGTCCAGGTCAGGCCCTCCTCTCCCAGCTTCAGGGTGCCGTTACGACAGAGCCAGCCTTGGATGGAGCCAGGAAGGTCGTCTGCTGATTTCACGGCTGCATTCGGTTCCTGCACATGCTTTACGAGAGCCCCGATATGGTCCTGATAAAACAGCAAGTCCTGGGCATTGAACGCCTCCGCCGCACCCGCAGGTTTGAGGCCCAGGCTCCAGGTCTGTAGACGCTGCTGCAGGCGGGCCACCATCTCTGGATGCAGTGCTGCGAGATCCCGGGTTTCACCGTCCGGCTGTGTTACGTCAAAAAGGAACGGTTTTTCCGCACCGAGCTGGATGAGCTTCCAAGGAAACTCCAGCACGGCGGCCTGACTGCGCCAGCGCCAGAACAGAGCCTCATGGGGAGCGCCGGACTTCTCCTGGGTGAGGTAAGGCATCAGATCCACGCCATCCAGGGCGGCATCATGGGGCAGCCCAGCGAGGGCCACCGCCGTCGCCGCTACATCCAGATTGACCACCGGCTGCGCATAGACCTTTCCACCCGGCAGTGTCTGCGGCCAGCAAACCAGGAAGGGGACCCGCACGCCGCCATCGGTAAGCATGCCTTTTTCTCCAATCAGCGGCCGATTCAGCGAGCCATTCCACGCCCCTTTTTTGGTGGGAGCGCCGTTGTCACCGATGAAGAAGATCAGCGTGTCCTTCTCCACCCCCATCGCCTTCAGCTTCGCCCGCAGTTGCCCCAGGCCGTCATCCATGGCGGCGATCATGGCCAGAGCCTGCCGACGTTCCTTGGGCAGGTATGTCGGAGTTTGAGAAAACCAGGGCTCGGGGGACTCCAATGGCACGTGTGGGGCATACCACGCGAGGTAGAGAAACCACGGTTGCTCAGGCTTTTGTGCCCGTCGATTGAGAAAGGAAAGTGCCGCTTCCGTCTGCACCACGACACGAAAACGGGGGTCTTGCACCAGCACCGGAGCCTTCGGCAAAGGATTCCCCGCCAGATCATGCGAGGCATAATACTGCCGCATCTCCCCACGCCAGTATTCATCGAAGCCGTGCGCCTGCGGCATGTGGGTGATCAGCGGCTCAGACTTTTGCCCACGCTTTTTCTCTCCGGCCAGATCCAGGTGCCACTTGCCACACATCCCGGTGATGTAGCCTGCGCCTTTGAGTCGCTCAGGCAGCGTCAGCACATCCAGCGGCAACGGGCCGAGGCGGTTATCCTCCACCCCGAATCGGTTCTGATGCGTGCCTGTAATCACTCCCGCACGGGAAGGCACACACTGGGGGGCACTGACGTAACCTCGACTGAACCGCACGCCATCCCGGGCTAGTTGGTCCAGGTTCGGAGTGCGTATATCCGGGTCCACCCCCTGAATGGCCAGATCTGCCCAGCCATGATCATCGCTGTAGATCAAAAGAATGTTAGGCGCTTTCGCCCATGCTGGTGTGAGGCTCAAAATCAAACCCACACCTAACTGGATCAATAACAATCGTTTCATGGAGCTTGCGGATTCTGGAGCAGGTCTCGGATCAAATGGCCCTGACCATCATGCAGGGTCAAGGACTGGATCTGCACGTTTCCCTTGCCATTGGCAGGGTCCAGCCGCAGGGCATGCAGTTCCTGCACGGGGATCTTCACCTCGTGCTTCTGCCAGTCTGAGCTGAGCGCAGCATACACGGGCAGGCTGCGCTCCTTCAGAAAAGGCTCTTGCGCCGTGCGGCGGTAATACAGCACGCCATTGCCCTTGGCATCGCCACGAAGAGTCAGGCGCAGGATGAAGGGGCCTTTCGTACCGGTAGGGAGCGCCGTCGTGGCCATCCATGGATCGCCCCCAAGGCTCTCCAGCGACAGCATTGCCGCCTCAGTCGCGGGTGGAAAACGGGTGTCCTGGCTATGGCTCCAGATGCCGACCTGCCGCTGGCCCACCGTGGCCTTGGGCCGATAACCCGGATTGGCCACCGGCACCACGGCTTCCGTCTTCTGGAGATAATCGGTGATCTGGCCATTGAGTTCCTGCACGAGTTCAAGATGGCTGCGACTCACGTCGTGCTGCTCACCCACATCGCTTTTGAGATCATACAGTTCCAAGCGATCTTTACCCAGCTCATCCGCCGCATAAAAGCGAATGAGTTTCCAATCTCCGCGCCGGACAGACGTGCTGGGGGCAAAGCCCTCGATATCACTGCGTCCACCATGCGGAAAATGGCAGAAAACCGGCTCACGTGGGCTGACGGCGCCCTTCAACGCTGAGGCGAAACTCACACCATCGAAACGCAGTTCGTTAGGCCAAGGCAGCGTTAAAAGTTCCAGCAGGGTCGGAAAGAAATCCGTGCTCTGCACCACCTGCTCCGTCGTAGCGCCTGCCGAGATGTGGCCTGGCCAGCGCATGATCAGCGGCACCCGCGTGCCACCTTCATAGATGCTGGCTTTGCCACTGCGAAAGGGAGCATTGCTGGTCACAGGTATCTTGCTGTAGCGGCCACTCTTGGTCGCTTCCTTGGGCACATTGTGCCAAGCCCCATTGTCACTGGTGAAGATGACCAGGGTGCGATCGGCAATGCCCAGCTCCTCCAAGCCATCGGTCAGCCTCCCCACGGCATCATCCAGGCTGCGAATCATGGCCGCATAGAGAGGATTGTGCTGGCCAGCCTCGGCATCGGCACGTGAGGCTGCTTCATCGATATACTCCTCCTTAGCCATCCAGGGTGAATGCACGCTGAAGGCCCAGTAATTAAGAAAGAATGGTTCATCCCGATGCGCTCGCATAAACTTCACGGCCTCCTCCGCCATACGATCCTCAATGTGATCTCCCGGCTGACCTTGTCCTTTCCAATAGGTCCAGGGGGCGAAGTAACCGTTGCCTCCGCCCGGCCCTGGCCCCGGTGTGTGAGGAAGATCCACCTCGAAGCCCTGCTGCAGCGGCGAGTAAGGCTCCGGCCCCAGGTGCCATTTGCCAAAATGTCCGGTGCGATAGCCTGCTGCCCGGAGCACCTCTGCCAAGGTCGGATACTCAGTCTTCAGCCGGGTGACAGAGTCCGCCACCCGTATCTTCGCGGTTGGATTGGCTTTCACCAACCGTTTCTCCAGGATCACCTCGGGCACATGGCAAACCGGTGCCGTGATGCCAAGCCGTGCCGGAGCCTGCCCCGTCAGAATACTGGCCCGCGTGGGTGAGCACAATGGACTGGCCGAATACGCCTGCGTGAACAGCAGACCTTTTTTCGCCAGAGCATCGATATGCGGTGTGGGATGAAAGGTGCTACCGTAACAACCCACATCATGCCCGCCCAGGTCATCGGCCAAAATGAATACAATGTTAGGCCGATCCCGTCCTTGTACGGTTAGGCCCCCGAAGAGGCTGAGAAGCCCGGTGAAAAGCAAACTGCGCATGACTCCGATGTTTACTCAATGATGGGATCGCTGCGTTTCACCGTCTTGCCTTCCCAGACGGCTTCATCGGTGGCCTTGTCATAAGTCAGCACCCGGCTGGCACTGTTGGGTGCGGGCGGCACATCGATCTTGGGTAGCCATTTTTTATGCTCTTCAATCACCTTCGCATACTCAGGCTTACCGGCTAGGTTTTCCCACTCATTCGGGTCCTTCTGCATGTCATAGAGCTCCTCGCTGCCATCGGCATAGTGGATGTAGCGCCAGTTTTCACTGCGCACGCCGTGGTTCCCCTGGTTGTGGCTGGTGACCGCAGGACGCTCACGTTTAGCTAGGGCATCTTTGAGCTGAGGGATGAGGCTGATGCCTTCCAGATCCGTTCGTGCAGGCAGGCCAGCCAACTCGATCAAGGTGGGATAGATATCCAGCAACTCCGCAGGCTGCTGGGTGCGTCCCCCCGCCGTCACGCCAGGACCGGCAAAGATGAGAGGTACCTTGGTGCCCCGATCCCACAAGGTGTTTTTACCGGTGATCTCTTTTTCACCCAGATGCCAGCCGTGATCTCCCCAGAGAACCACAATGGTGTTATCAAGCTGACCGCTTTCCTCCAATGCCTGGATCAGGCGCCCGACCTGAGCATCCATAAAACTGGTGCAGGCCAGATAGCTGCGCACCAGATTGCGCCACTGGTTGTTTTCCTTCACCCACTTCAAACGCGGCTCGGGCAATTCCCAATGCAGATACCAGGAAAAACGCGGTGTGTCTTTGCGATCTCCCTCCAGCACCGGAGGCAAAACACTGTCGTCATCAGGATAAAGATCGAACCACTTCTGCGTGGCATAGCAGGGCACATGCGGCAGAAAGAACCCCGCCGCAATGAAGAAGGGTTTGTCTTTGGGGGCCTTCTTGATCTGCTCCGCCGTCCAGGAAGCCACCTGATAGTCCCCTTTGGAGCTGTCATCGTTGTCCAGAGGCCACACGCCCCAATCCATCGCGGGATGATCCCCCATCGGAGTGGGGGGGATCAGCTTCTTGGGAGGCTTTGTGCCGACGCCGCCATAGGGTGCCGTGACCTGAAACTCGGGCGGCATTCCAGCATCTGCAGCAGCTTTCCCCTGCCCTTGTTTCTTCGCGGCTGCCTTGGCACCTTTTCCCCCACCGCCTCCACCGGTGCCGCCGTGATAAATCTTGCCTGTAGCAGCCGTCAGGTAGCCGTTATTGGCAAAGTGCTGGGGCAATGCCACACGATTTTTCCACTCAGGCAACGTGCGAAACCACGGAGCCAATCCATACACGCCGGTCGTCGTGGGACGCAGGCCTAACAACAAACTTGTTCTCGAAGGATTGCACAAAGGCGCATTGCAGTGCGCATTGAGAAAAACCGTACCGCGAGCTGCGAGCTTATCGATGTTCGGCGTTTTCGCCATCGGATGCCCGCCGAGCGTGCCGATCCAATCGTTCATGTCGTCAATGGCGATGAACAGCACGTTCGGTTTCTTGGCGGAGGCCTCAGCCGCGTGTGCTTGCCCGAGCCCAGCCCAGAGGCCACTGCTTAACAGGAGAAAAATGGAGAGTTTCATGGTTGGTAAAACAAAACGAGTCAGTTCAGCTTCTTCTTTTTCGGTGCATTCTTGCTGATCGCCGCAGGGTTCTTAGCATGCCGCCGCTCGATCGGCAGGAGCGCCCCTCCTCGCGCATTCATTTCACGATCACAGAGCGCTCGCATTTCTTTGAGCACTTCCCCCTGAGCAGGATCATTCGCCAGATTCTTCAATTCATCACGATCCGTCTTCAGATCGTGAAGGAACTCGAAGGGCGGTTGTTGATCAAAGTATCTCGCATACACATACCGATCCCCCCGGACACCTTCCCAGGTCAGCGTGGGTGCGAGGTCCAGATGCTCACAAAAGAAGTGTGTGCGCCAATCTGGAACCTCCTTGCCTTCGACAATCGGCACCAGACTGCTGCCTTCATAAGCCGTGGGTTTCTTCACCCCAGCCCAATCCACCAGGGTCGCCGGAAGATCCACATTCAAAGCCATCGGGGAAACCACTCTTCCGCGCTTTTCCCGAGGCAAGCGCGGATCATAGATCACCAACGGCACTCGCAGAGATTCCTCATAGTGGGACCACTTGCCCTGAAAGCCCCGGTCCCCCAAGTAGTAACCATTGTCCGCGCTATAAACGATGATGGTATTGTCAGCGAGCCCTGCTTCTTCCAATGCCTTCAACACTCGGGCTACCGCCTTATCGATGCCGCTAATCATGCGGTAATAGGCCCGCACATTGATCTCATATTTCTCCGGGGTGTCATACCCCCAAAAGAATCGCTCACGATTAAGGCTGTCTTTAAGGAACTGCGGATGCCGTTCAAAGATCTCGGGAGTTCCCAAGGGCGGCGGCGGAATGGAGCGATCGTCATAGAGTCCATCCGTGGACTGAGGCCAAGGATACAGACCAATGCCCGGACGGTGATCGCTATCCTCGGCATGGGCCGCATTGAACCACAAGTTAAGGGCAAAGGGTTTGTCCTTCGGCTGTGACTTGAGAAACTCGATGCCTTTATCCGCAACGATGTCGGTCTCATGGCGCTTGCTGCCATCCGGCATCGTTTTGAAATACGGGTTTCGCCCGATCATCTCGTATTCATCATACTGAGCGGCGGGATCGAAGCCTGCGGGTCCCTTGAAGTGCCATTTGCCGAAATGACCTGTGCGGTAACCCGCCGATCGGAGGACTAAAGGCAAGAGAGTGGGTAACGAACTCGGTTTCACCGTGGGCACCGCATCGGGTTGCGAATGCGTGCGTGCCCATTGGCCCGTTAAGACGATGGCTCGACTCACCCAGCAGATCGGTGTGGTGACAAAGGCGTTTTCAAAGCGCACCCCTTGAGACGCCAGACGGTCAATCGTCGGTGTCTGCACAATCGGGTGCCCTGAACAACTCAAGGTGTCATAGCGCTGATCATCTGCAAAGAAGAACAAGATGTTAGGCTGCTTAACCGCTGCTAGGGAGGGCAGTGCCTGCAAGGCCAGCGTCCCAACGAGAAGAGCGAGATGAAATCGTGACATGGGTTTCATTCTGCGGCTGACCACTCCTTCGGTTCGTCGCTCCATTCGGTGAATACCTTCCTCTCCGTCACCGGCCACCACGCAGCGATCTTGTCTGCCAAGCGCTTGACGATCTCGGGATGTTCTTTGGCGACATTGTGATTTTCTTCAGGATCGGCCTTCAAGTCATAGAGCTGTGGGCGTTTCTCTTCCCGAGGATGGCTCTTGGCATAACGGCGGCTCAACTCGCCATCATAGGTGAGCAGGAGCTTCCACTGTCCTTCGATGGCCCAGCGATACAGAAGACTCTGTTCGGGTTTATCCACGTTCGCGACGTCGTGATCGAAGCCTTCACCATACAAGGTGTCCCTCTCCAGCTTCTTCCCTTCCGTCATCAGAGGCATAAGATCCAGACCGGGAAGATTCTCCGGCACACGAGCACCGGCCACCTTGAGCAGAGTCGGCACCAAATCGATGCTGCTCACGAGATCGTCATACTTACCGGGTTTGATCTTCCCCGGCCAACTGATCAAGATTGGCTGGCGGATGCCACCTTCATTGGGAGATTGCTTTGACCGTGGTGCATAGTTCTTGCTATGGGGGTCCTGTATCCAGCCGTTGTCACAGATGTAATAAACCAAGGTGTTTTCGGTCAGGCCTTTCTTATCCAGGTAGTCCAGAAGCTGTCCGCAGGTTTCATCAAACCACTCACACATGGCGTAGTATTTGGCCACTTCGAGCGAGTCCACCTTGTCGCGATACTTGGCCAGAAAACGCTCCGGCGGATTGTGCGGTGTGTGTGGCATGAAGGGGGAATACCACAGGTAAAAAGGTTTCTGTTCCTTCTGAGCGAGGTCCACAAAGTCAAATACGGGCTGCAGCCCTTCCCGGCCGATCTTCAGACCATCATCACCATGACGGCCGCCTTTTTCAGGAAAGCCACGCGTCATGCCATGGGTGAAACCACCCCGCTTGTAGGACCCCTCCCACCACTTGCCTGACTGATGCGCCAGATAGCCGCGCTCGACCAAGAGCTTGGGCAGATTAGGCAGCGCATCCATGTGCTGAATCAGGCGATTCCGAAGATCGTTATACTCGGGCGAATCAGGCTTCGCCAGTGAGGGTGCCGGATCATTGCCCGAAATCTTATGCTGATGAGCATACAACCCCGTAGCCAACGTGGCTAGGGAGGGGCGGCACAATGCCGTGGGCACATACCCCCGAGTGAATAGAGCACCGCTGGCGGCCAGCTTGTCCAAATTCGGTGTCTTGATCAGCGAATGCCCCATGAAACCGTAATCGGTATAGGCTTGATCATCCGAAAGGATGAATACAATGTTAGGCGGAGCCTCAGCAGCACGAGCGAGGCCAGCCCACAGAGAGAGGCTCACGAGAGCGAATTGAAAAAGGGATTTGAGCATCATGGTTGGAAAACTGGGGGGGAGAAAATTAAGGTTGAATGGCGAAGTTCCAAGACGCGGTGGCTTGTCCGCTGGCTTGGGATTCGAGAGCGAGTGATTCAATCTCCACAGGCTCCTTTTCAGCAGGCAGGTAGAGCCGAAACGCGACCAATTTACCTTTCACAGGGATGTTCACTTTGATGTCTTGCCAGGCTTCACCCGCAGGTAATTCATAGTCCACAGACTGGATGCCTTCTTCATAGGTCGCCTGTCCGGCGGTGCGCCAGTGGAGACGCCCCTGGCCGCCTACCGCACTGCGCGCCCGCAAATGCAGCACCGAGGGACCCGACACCTTGGATTGCACCGAGGCGTGCCCCAAGAAAGGCTTTTTCCCCTGCCCTTCGATAAGCACATAGCCCTTCTTTAGCGTAGCTTTACTCGCCTTCGGCACGAGACCTCGCATGGGATCAGCCGCTATCTTCGCATTGACTCGCGGTGTGTAAGCCGGGTTGGGTTTCGGGATCAGTGCTCCAGTATCAGCGAGATAACCCTCCAGCAGAGCCTCCAGTTCAGCCACTTTGCCCGGCATCTGAGCCGCGAGGTTGTTGGTTTCTCCGAGATCTTCCTTCAGGTTATACAGTTCCCGAGGTACTCCTTCGCCGAACCACCGAATCAGCTTAAAATCGCCATGGCAGACGGTGGCCCCTCCCTCATTCGGGCGATAGGGGAAATAATTGAAAAAGGCGGTTCGCTCAAGCATACCCTGCCCCGTCAACACAGGAGCTAAGCTCACGCCGTCCAGCTTCTGCTCTGGAGGTCGAGCCACGCCCGTTAATTCCAGGATGGTGGGATAGATATCAATGTGTCCGACAAGGCTGTCTTCATTCACCGTGGGAGCGAACCGCTTGCCCCATGACCAGATCATGGGCACGCGAGTCCCCCCCTCATACAGAGAGCTTTTCCCTTCACGCAGCGGCGTGTTATCCGTCGGAGGACGGTCCCCGGCCCATTTGCGCCAATCGGCCAAGAACTCGCTTTTGAACTTCTCGGCTTTCTCCGTCTTCGCCGTGGAAGGAACATTGCTGTGTGTATTACCGCCGTTATCGGAATAGAAAATGACAATCGTGTTTTCTGTTAAACCCAACTGATCCAGCTCATCCATGATCTTGCCAAAACACTCGTCCACGCTTCTCAGCATGGAAGCCATGATGGGATTCCCCTGAACCCCCCGAGGATCGGTCTTTTTGGCAAACTCCTCTGTATATTCTTTTTTATGTCCCCATGGACCATGCACGCCATAGCACCAGAGATTTAGGAAAAAGGGTTGATCCTTACTTTCACGAATGAACTTCACCGCTTCTGCGGCCTGACGATCCACGATGTATTCGCCCTCGGGTCCATCCGTAATAGTGCCCACCTTGATCTTGGCATTGGGGTTCCCCTCAGGAATCACCCCATACGGTGAAAAGTATTCCCCCGGGGGCCCGGGATCCGGCGCACAATGAAAAGCCACATCGAACCCCTGCTTCTCAGGCCGATGTTCAGCCATCAGACCCAGATGCCATTTACCAATGTGCGCGGTGCGATAGCCTGCGCCGTGAAGAGCCTCTGCGAGAGTCACCTCGGAGAGGTCCAGGTAGTTCTTACTCTCAGGAACCAGCATCGGCTGATTCGGCGCTGCCGTCTCTGGCATGAATTGATGTCCAGGCGGTTGAGGTGGCCGATGCCCACTGGCGGTCAAAATCCCATGTCGAGGGGTATGTTTGCCCGAGAGAATCGAGGCCCGTGTCGGTGAACAGAGAGGCTGTGCATAGGCTCGAGTGAAACGCACCCCACGTGTGGCAAAACGGTCGATGTTCGGCGTTTCATAATACTTGGAGCCATAGACGCCACTATCCATCCAGCCCATGTCATCTGCGAGGAACAGAACGACATTCGGTTTCTCTGCGGTAGCCGCCGACACTAGGCTCAGGCCAAAGAACCAAGAAAGACAAAAGAGAATCTGTTTCATAAGCGATTGATCGTTAGGCGAAGAGTTCAGCAACGGCCTTTCCTTGACCGTCTTCGGTGACGTAAAAGGGGCGACCTTCAATGGTGTATTCCGTCTTGGGACTGATCCCCATGGCCGTCATGATCGTGGCGTGGAGGTCCATGACGGTGACCGGATTCTTTACAGCGATGAGAGGTCGCTCATCGGCGGTTTCTCCATACACAAAACCTTTCTTCGTGCCGCCACCAAACATCACGACGCTGGTGCCTCCGGTGAAGTGACGATGTAAACCATAGTGCTTCATCTCCTCCAACCGATCGACCTTGAACGTGGCCTGATCACCCGCATTCGAACCAGGCTTCCCTTCCATAATGGCATCCCGACTAAACTCACTGGCCACGATGACCAGGGTGCGCTCCAGAAGCCCCCGATCCTCCAGATCACGCACTAACGTAGCAATGGGCAGATCGATCTCTTTATGCAAAGCATCCACGGTGGTGTGACCATCCTTATGCGTATCCCACTGAAAGAAGGGCACGTATTCCGTGGTCACTTCGACAAAACGCACCCCAGCCTCCACCAAACGGCGCGCTAGCAGGCATCCACGCCCAAAACGACCGGTATCATAGTTAGCATAGCTCTCCTTCGGCTCTAAGCTGATATCGAAAGCCTCGCGCTCCTTCGAACTCAAAAGGCGATAAGCGTTATCCATGCTACGAATCATGGACTGCTGCTGATAATCACTCATGAAGTCTCGCTCAGGAGCTTGATCCAAAAGCTTGCGAAACAACTTATCCCGATTGCTAAAGCGACCTCCGTCCATGCCCTTGGGAGGTTTCACCGAAGCCGCTGCTTCCTCTGGATAGGGAAGGTTCATCGGCCCATATTCACTGCCAAAGAAACCCGCCGTGGTGAAGGCCTTCAACTCCTCACTCTCTCCGACTCCCTCCAGCCTTTGGCCAACGTTCACGAACGCGGGCATCACCGAGTTGCGCGGGCCGAGGACCTTGGCCATCCACGATCCGATATGCGGACAGGCCACCGTTTGCGGCGGCACATAACCCGTATGCCAATGATACTGATGGCGGCTGTGCAAGATGCTGCCGAGATCCGGCTGCACAGCACTGCGAATTAACGTGGCTCGGTCCATCACCTGCGCGATGTTTTCCAAGCCCTGACAGATTTTTAGACCATCGACTGGGGTATCAATCGCCGGAAAAGTGCTAAGCATCTTCGACACCTCCAGCCCTTTTTCAAAAGGCACGTAGCGTTTGGGATCGAAAGTCTCCGGCGCAGCCATACCGCCCGCCATCCAAAGCAGGATACAAGCATCGGCCTTGGCTTGAGGATGCTGCAGGGGCGAGGCCCGCAGCATGCGTGGCTCACCAGTCATCCAGGCAGCTGTCGCTGCCGCAGCAAGCTGCTTGATAAAATCTCGCCTCACGATGAATTCGGGAGCCTTGATATCGAATATCGTTTTCATAAACCAGACGATGAGGGTTAACGCACAAACATGAATTCAGGCTGCATGACGACAGCCCACAACAAGTCCTGGACCGCAGCGGGCTCCAACGAGGTTCCGATGACTTCCAACGCCACCTGCTGTTCCTCAGGAGAAGGATCACGGGACAAGGCTTGGCGGTAGATCCAACGGACCAGGTCCTCAGGCACATTCCAGTCTCGCTCAGTCAAAGTTTGTGCCCCCGAGGCCAGAGCCGCAGTTAAAGAGTCCCCATTCGAAAGATCGAGAGCCTCTAAGGTCGTGATGCCATTGGGCCGCATGGAGACGATTTGGTCTCGATTGGGTCGCCCGAGTGAACGCATCAAAAAGTCACTCTTCAGCAAACTGGCGCGCACCATCAAATGCCCGCTACGAGCTCCTTGTGAGAGCAAGCCGGGGCCCTGGGCTTGCAGAGCTTTTTGCCAACTTCCTACCGCTTTCACCGGCACTGCGGGCTTCCAGCCCTTTGGCGCTACCGCACCTAGACGCCCCTCCTTGCCTTCGGGCACTTTGGGATTCCACTCCCAGGTTTCATCACTCTGGATGATTTGCTCTTGTCCATCGGCCAGCTTCAGCCTTGCCTCAAAATATAGCCCGGCCGGATTGGGTCCCTTTCCAGCATTCGACGCCACCACTACGATGTTGTTTTGCCCAACCACGAGTTTGTCATGGAGAGGAATCGCCACGATCTGCTCCCAATTTTCACTGGCCGTGACCTTACGACCATTCACATAGAGGGTGAAGCCGTTGTCGCAGGTCATGATGGTGGGAGCGGCAGCCACGGTCTGATCCAATGTCACGATCTTACGCAGGAGAATCCTTTCTCCTGCCGGAGGAGCTTGCCCATTGAGGGCGGAATCTCCCCAAATCCACATCCCTTGGAGTCTCACCTTCCGCGCCAATTCAGGGTCCGGCTTCCCACGAAAAACAGCCGCGTCCATCTTGTTGGGAGCGGCACCAGTCAGCCGCCACACTCCATCCATGAACTGCTCCGCCGTGAGCCTCTTCGGTCTCACACCTCTGAAGATGTAAGGGGCATCTTCAGCCGCCGCCGTCACTGCTTCGGCCTGAGATTGATAAAGCTCCGAGCTGGCGATCAATTCCAGAGTCTTCTTCACATCATAGCCATTCTCTTGAAAATGGTGGGCTAGATAATCCAGCAGATCGGCATTCCAGGGAGCAGTCTCCATCGCATCCAAAGGATGCACGATGCCGCGCCCCATCAATCGATGCCACAAACGATTCACCAACGTGCGAGTGAAGCGACCATTCTCTGGATGAGTCATGAGTCTAGCCAGTTGTTTGAGACGCTCAGGGCGGTCAGCAGCCGCGTCCACCTGCCCCAGTTCAGGGAAGAGCCAAGCCGCCTTGGCCTGCCGTCCCACTGGTTTGTCGCAGCGGTGGATCTCCAGCGGCTTCTCCGCATAGATGGCGGCAAGCCCATAGGCCTCATCCAGCTTCCATCGGTCAATGAAGCTGTCATGACAGGAAGCGCACTTCAGATTGATGCCCAGAAAGGATTGCCCCAGGCTTTGCGCAAACTGAATCTCCACCGTCTGCCCGGCACTGACTTCCCCGCGCCATTTGATGCCATCAATGAATCCGCGGCTCTCATCGGTAGGCGGCGCAATCAGCTCTTGCACAAACTGGTCATACTTCTTGTTACTCACCAGAGCCTCATAGAGCCACTTGCTGATCTGTTTACGTCCGCCCGTGATGAAACCCGTGCCGCCGTAGTCATTACGCAACAGATCATTCCAAAAGGTCAGCCAATGCTCGGCATAATCCACATCTCTGTCGAGGAGACGCTGGATCAACTTTTCTCGTTTATCCGGTGCCGTATCAGCTAGAAAATCGCCTACCTCGTCCGGAGTCGGCAGCAGACCAATCAGATCCAAACTGGCCCGACGAAGAAAAGCTCCATCATCCAATAAAGCGGGGCGTGGAACCTCGTGTTGGTGCCAGTAAGCCTGCACCAGTCGGTCCACCGGGTTTTCCGTACCTTCCTGAGCTGGAGGCAGCATGACCTTGCGTGGCTTCAGAGGAGGTTCATAAGCCGGTTTTTTGAAGGCAAAGCCCGCTTCCCATGGAAGTCCTTCCGCAACCCACTGTTTTAAAATGGCCACTTCTTCACGGTCAAGCCCCGGCCCTTTGGGTGGCATGCGAAGATCTTCATCCTGGGTCTCGACCGCCCGCAAAAGCGCGCTGGCCTGAGGCTTTTCCAGATCCACCACCGCTCCGTTTTCGCCCCCGGCTAGAAGAGCTTCTCGATCATTCATGGAGAAGCCTCCCTTTTTCTTCTCCCCTGCATGGCACTCGGCACAATGCTTGCGCAACAACGGCACCACCTGATGGGCAAAGTCTACCCCTGCCAGTGCGGGACTAGCCAATAAAACATAAATGCACAGAGATCTCATCAGGAGAACACAGGTTGCGGTATTGGACGGTCTGATGGGCAATACGGATGGAGACAGGCCAATCACTCCTGCGAAACGAAGCCTCATCAAAAATGCATCAGCAAAAACTGTGTCGGATTTGGCAATCCATGGCCTACACAGAATTTTAAGAGACGAGAAGGCTTACGCCCGGCAAACGCCTGTCCCAAGTTTCTGCTCAAGGCATGAAACTAAAGCTTCGCCTTTTACGCCTCGCCCGGCATTAGGAATGCCTTCGCCTCAGTTGGCCTCAGTGACCACATCATCCGCATCGGATTCCTGGGAAACCAAGCCTCGCTGCTGATGCGTCTGGTAGTCCGCCAGGATATCATCCATCTCCATGAGGCTGGCGATTTGGCCGAAGCGGCCGCGCAGGTATTTCCCGCCCGGGATGCTGCGGGTGTAACTCATGAGGCGAGAGCGCATGGAGCGGATCACCTCAAACTCCCCCCCACGCTTGCTGCGGGAGATCGCCAGCTCACAATGACGGCGCATGAGGGCGAAGCGCTGCTCCACCGTGGCTGGGGTGGCATGCTGCCCTGTGGTGAGGTAGTGGCGAGCTTCTTGAAAGACCCAGGGATTGGCCATGGCGGCCCGACCAATCATGATGCCGCGAACATTGGTCTGTGCCCGACGCACCTCGACATCCAGACCGCTGGCTACATCGCCGTTCCCGATCACGGGTATCTTGACTGCATCCGCCACCTGACCAATGACTTCCCAGTCCGCCAGACCGGTATAACCCTGCGCACGAGTGCGGCCATGCACGGTGATGGCCTGAATGCCGCAGTCCTCCAGAATACGGGCCACCTCCACGGCGTTGATGTTCTGAGCATCCCAGCCGATGCGCATCTTCGCCGTTACCGGGATGGGCACTGCCTTAGCCACTTCACGGGCCACACTGGCTAGGAGAGGGCAGTTTTTTAGCAAGGAGGAGCCGCCGTTTTTCGACACCACTTTATTCACGGGGCAGCCAAAGTTGATGTCGATGAAGTCGGGCTGCTTCCAATCGATGATCTTACGCGCCGCCTCGCCCATGCGCACGCCATCGGCGCCAAAGAGCTGCACACCGAGCGGGCGCTGGCCATCGTCAAAGTCGGTGTAATGCCGGGTGCGGTCATCCCTTTGGAGGATACCTTCGGCACTGACAAACTCAGTCACGAGCACATCCGCGCCCAACTCCTTGCAGATACCCCGGAAAGTCACGTCGGTGACACCGGCCATGGGGGCGAGATAGAGAGGAAAGTGTTCGCTGTGCAGCCAGGAGAGCATCAGGCAAAATACGCCCTCTTGGGCATGTGGGCAAGGTTCGTGCTTGCTCTTCTGATATTTATGGTTTGAAATGATATCTAAGAAAATGGATTGTAGCCTGCCACTTTACATTGATACTTCCGATCCCCCTCCCATTCAGGTGGGTCGGCCGGAGAAGGTCGTTTGGAGCAACAAGATTCCCGATGCTGAGATGGAGAAAGTGGCTGCCGATGAAGAAATTAGGCGATTCTGCGAGCAGGCCTTCGTCTCGCCTGAGTCCGCGCGGTCAGGCGCAAAAGCCTTGCTCGAAGTTTTTAATGATACAGATCTATGGCTGGCGAATCTGGTGCAGCCTTCCTACCTCGTCGCCGAGCTTCGCCAGCAGTGTGACATCCTAACCCAGGCCCTGATCACGCAGTGGACCCGTGAGGGGGATCTGACGAAGCTCACTCATCTGGCCAATGCCCTCATGGCGGCTGATCCGCCGGTTCTGTCCCATGTGGCGGGCCAGACGATGGCCGCCCTCGCAGGCTTGCTTGGCATCAAATGCCCCGCCCAGGCCCCGACGTGGTTGAAAGCCTCCCTTCCTCTGCTCAGTGATTCGACTGATCAGGCCTTATTACGAGAATCGACGCTGTGGGTGCGTGTGGGTCAGCTTTTAGCCGATGCCTTGCCTGAAGATCAGCGGCTATGGAACCGCAGGCTGCGTGAGCCAAATGAAGCCTGGGACTGGACCACCCCCGAGTCCTTGGATGCGCTGGAGCGTCTCATGCCAGTGTTGGAGAAAGCGGGAGATCTTTTACCCGTGTTCAAAGCCGTCATCCCCGTCTGCTGGTGGGAGATGTGGCTGATGCAGCGGCAGAGCCATGACATCAAACCTGCGTCGACAAAGCGGAGCCCAAGAGAATGGCTGAAATTCGGTAGCGGCATCGTCTTCACCATCCTCGCGATTGGGTGGTTGGGCAGGGAGCCTGCGGAGTTGATCATCGCCGAGGATAAAGCGGAACCTCCCCTCTCTTTTTATCAAGTCAATCGAGAGGAAGTGCCTGTTACCGAAGCAAGGTCCTCTGCCAGTTCAGTTCTTACAGCCTCGCCCTCAACCTCATCCGATCCGGCCTCACGGTCCGTCAGCCCCCTGCCAGTGCCGGATGTAAGGGAGTCCCGGACGAAGGCGGCGGAAAAAATCGCTGCTCAAATGCCCGAAATCACACGGCTGCACAAGCTGGTGAAAATGGCCACCCTGCGTGAGTCCGTCCCTCTGGTGCAGGGGCAGAACACCATGGCCGCAGCGGGCACTCGGCAGTATCGGGCCTTGCTACGCTGGCTGATGCTGGACCCACCGACTGACCCCGCCGTGCAGGACGCCGTGTCCAGAGCCAGCGCCCGCGTGCTGAGCACTCAGGAGCTCTATGAGACCCTGCGGCTCTGCCTGGCACCCGATTCGCCCAATTTAGCGCCGGCTCGCAAATGTGCCTCTCTGCTGCTGGAGTTGGGAGCCGAGAATCTCAACGCCCGGCAGAGGTCTGAAATCACGGCCATGATGGATGCCAGTGCGGCTCGATAGGTCGCAGGTCGCAACCCGCCGGAGCGGGCACACAGGCCTAACGGAATGAGTGACAGCCTAGGCACATCCCCTCCCGAGGTTACGGCTTACGCCAGCGCCTTCTGCACTGCTTCCACGAGCCCCGGAATGGTGCTGGTTTCGGCTTCGAGATCCACTTTCAGGCCGTGCTTACGGACGGCATCGGAAGTGATAGGACCGATGCTGGCAATCTGGATGCCTTCGGGTAGAGCCACTTTCAGATCCATGAAACAATCCACCGTGCTGGCGCTGGTGAAGGTGATGAGGTCCGCCCCTTCATTCACCAGTCGGGCGATGGCTTCCAGGTTATCATCCTTTTCAGGCACCGTGCGGTAAGCGATGGCTTCATCCACAATCGCGCCCAGGCCGGTCAATTCATTGGCGATCACCTCACGGGTCTCTTCACCGCGCACCCACAGAACACTGACGTTTTCCAGGCTTTGATAATCCTTCAGGGCTGCCACCAGTCCTTCGGCGACGAAGTTTTTCTCCGGCATCATATCCACAGCTAGATGCTGCTCCTTCACCTTTTCCGCAGTGCCGGGTCCGATGACGGCGATGCGTGCGCCACCGATGCTGCGGATGTCTTTGTAAAGCTTGTAAAACATCTTGAAGAATGCATCGACGCCGTTGGGACTGGTGAAGACGATCCATTCGTAATTGTGGCAATCCTGCACCAGTTCCCCGAAGGCCATGAGGTTCTGGGGTTCCTCAATGCGGATGGTGGGCAACTCAATCACGTCGGCTCCGAGTTGACGCAGTTGTTTGCTCAGTCCGCCTACCTGTTGGCGAGTGCGGGTGACGACGATGCGTTTGCCAAACAAGGGGCGACTTTCAAACCAGTTGATGTTTTTGCGTTCAGTCACCACATCTCCGACCACGGCCACAGCGGGAGCTTTAAAGCCAGTCTCTTTGACCCGCTCGGCCATGGTGCCCAGCGTGGCGATGAGTGTCTGCTGACGGCCATGCGTAGCCCAGCGCACGAGAGCCATCGGGGTGTCAGGACTGGCACCATTTTCGATGAATTTCCCGGTGATTTCCCCCATGCGCTCCACGCCCATGAGAAACACCTTAGTGCCATCGGCCTTGGCTAGCTTGGCGTAATCGAGGCTGGTTTCCTCTTTCGTGGGGTCTTCGTGGCCGGTGAAAATGGTAAGCTGGCTGCAGTGATCCCGATGTGTGACCGGAATGCCCGCATAGGCGGGGCCGGCAATGGCACTGGTGATGCCTGGAACGATCTCAAAGGCGACACCTGCCTCAGCGAGCTCTGTGGCTTCCTCGGCACCCCGGCCAAACAGAACGGGATCACCACCTTTCAGTCGAGTGACCACCTTGCCCTCGCGGGTGAGTTTCACGATCAGTTCATTGATCTTGTCCTGAGTCAGGGTGTGGTCCTTGGCCTTTTTACCCACATAGATTTTTTCCGTGCCAGGCTTGGCATGGCGAAGCAACTCGGGATTGCACAGATAATCATACACCAGCACGTCTGCGGCTTCAATGCACTCCTTACCCTTCAGAGTCAGCAAACCAGGATCGCCGGGACCGGCACCAACAAGGTAACAGATGCCTGGGGAGGAAGGAGCAGAGGACTTGGACATGAGCGTGTGAGCCGCTTATTGTGGCGAGTCCGCCGCGTCTCGCAACCTTCCGCTCAAATCGTGGAGCAGAGAAAGTGTAAGTGTCAGGGAGCCGCAGCATGGACAGGCATGCTGCCGTTGCTTCCGTCAGGACCTGGCGGGGTTCACAAGCTGGACATCCACGGCCCCTGACATGGTCTGCTTAAATCACAGATGCCAAGACCTCAAGCGGCAAAACCATTCTATCGAAGATAAAAATCATGCGAAATGAGGGCTTATGAAAAATGGTGTTGTCGAAAAAGCGCGGATTCGGTAGAAGACGGTGCTTAATTCATATTTCCCACCTTCAAAATCATGCTCTGGAAGATCCTCTCAGCCATCTCAGCAGCCTGCCTCGCAGGAGCCGCCTACTTCGCGTGGTCGAATCAGGCTGCGCTTGAACATGAGCGCACCCGTTTCGCTGCGGCCAATGCAAACATGAAGGCTGCTCAAGAGCGCAAAGTCGATGGCGAAGCTGCTCTTAAAGACAAGCAGGAGCTCCTGGCAACGACCCAAAAGGAACTGGATGCCTCCAAGGAAGAAGTGGTGAAATTTGCTGCTGAAGCCCAGGAAAAAGAAGCCTCTCTGGCAGTGATCAAAGGCAATCTGGATCAGGTGACCGCCCAGGTGACCTCGGTGGAAAAGCAGATCGAAGATGCTGGCGATATCGAGAACCTCGTGGCTCAGATCGAAAAACTGAAAAAAGATCAGCTCGATGCTCAAGGTTCTGTGGCCAATCAAAACCAGCGCGTGGCCGCTGCTAAGGAGCAGCTCGAATACGTGAACACTCAAATCACCAAGCTACGCGAAGCTGAAGCTCTGGGCCGTCGCGGTATCGTGGCTCCAGACTTCACCGCCCGTGTGGCCCAGTATTTCCCCGAGTGGGACTTCGCCATTCTGAACAAGGGTAACTCCCAAGGCGTGTTTGCCAATGCCGACCTGGAAGTGAAGCGTGGCCAGCAGGTGATCGCCAAGCTGAAGGTGCGTAATGTGGAGCAATTCGGCTCCATCGCTGATCTCGTTCCAGGCTCCCTGGAAGAAGGCAATGCCATCCGCTCCGGCGACCTTGTCGTCGCTGCCGCCAAACAGAGCGTGGAAGATGAGAAGAAAACTTCCTCCACCTCCTCCGCTCCAGCGACGACTCCTGATGCAACTGCCCCCGGTGCCCCTGCAGGTGGCATGAGCGATCCTTTCGGTGGAACTCCTGCTCCAGCCCCCATGACTTCCGATCCCTTCGGTGCTCCCGCAGCGCCAGCCGCTCCTGCGGGTGGCATGAGTGATCCGTTTGGCGCTCCAGCCGCCCCTGCGGGTGGTGCCCCGATGACTGAAGATCCTTTCGGCTCGGCTCCCGCGCCAGCTCCAGCGCCTGCCGGTGGTGCCTCGATGACTTCCGATCCCTTCGGTTCCAACTGAGATCTGTTGAGCTTTCAGATCTACCCGACTCTTAATTTCTTTCCTGTTTCCCAATGACCAAAGTTCTTTTCATCCTCAGCGCCGTGGTGATGCTCGTGGCTACGTTCTTCGCTTATCAGAACGGGCGTTCCTTCGCGCAGATTCGTGATTCCGTCACGGCGACCAACGTCAAGGTGCAAAGCGAGTTGAACGCGGCGAATGCCATCGTCGCTCAAGTGACCAAAACCGCCAACGATGCCGACGCTGTCAAACAAGAAGTCGATATCGAAAACGAGAAGATCAAATCCCAGAAGCTGAAAATCGCTCAGGCTGACAACGACGCCAAACGCGCTCAGGAAGAGCTGGATGATCGCAACAAGAAGCTGGCCGAGCTGAAGGTCAAACTCGACAAGCTGCCCAAAGGTGTGAAGCCTGAGACGCTGGTCGAAGACATCAACAACATCAAGAAGACCATCGCGGAATCTCAGGCTGAAACGGAAGCCAAGAAAAAAGAGGTGGAATCCGAAGAGGGTAAAGTGGCTGATGCCCGCAAGGGTTTGGATGATCTGGTGCGTAAGATCGAAGACCGCAAGAAGTCCTTCGACCGCAACAGTCTGATGGCCCAAGTCGTGGCGGTAAATCCAGATTGGGGTTTTGTCATCGTGAATGCTGGTCAGAGCAAAGGCATCACCGAGGCCACCAAGCTCCTCGTTGTCCGTGGCACGCAGACGGTGGGTAAGCTGAGCATCGTCTCCGTGCAGGGTGAGCGCACTATCGCTAATATCCTCCCTGACACCCTGGGTTCGGGCATGCAGATCGCTCCTGGTGATCGCGTGATCCTGGAAAATCTGTATCAGTAAGCCTAAAACGAGCGTAGAATGAGCGTTATGTCCCCCCGTCTCCTTCTCCAGACCCTCCTTGCCCTTTTGACCGCTCAGGTCCTCATCTCCTGTGCTTCTGACGATGGTCACCGTAAACGTCGCGAGCGCGTGCCGCCTCCCACCGTGGGTGACAGCAGCCTGCCATGGAACCGTCCGCCGAAGTGGGAAGGTAACGCCAAGTATGGCTCCATGATGCCCGGCAGCCGCTGAGGTCGAGTGGACTCGACTGGTTCGATGAATCTTTAGAAAACAAAAGGCAGTCTGAAAAAGGCTGCCTTTTGTTTTGCACAGATGCGTGAGATTCTGGAGGCTCCCGCCACGTTCCTTTCGTTCTTCTTTCTGGCTCTGCCCTTTCTTGGTCCGCTCGTAAGTAAGCTATCTCATGATTTTTTCTCTGACCTCTCGCATGCTGCGCACGGTGGATCCTGGCTGTCTGGCCAAGATCGCCTGGAATTTTGGCTATAAGGGGGCTCGCTCCGTGTTGCTCTTCAAAAAACGCATGGAGCAAGGCGTGTATTTCCCGCCCTTCCTCTACATTTCCATCCTCAATTCCTGCAACCTCCGCTGCCAAGGCTGCTGGGTGGATGTGGATAAACCGAGAGAGGCCATCAATCTCGATGAGTTGAATAAGATCGTGAACGATGCCAAGCGGCATGGGAATGCCTTCTTTGGATTGTTGGGTGGAGAGCCCTTCATGCATCCCGAGCTGCTGGACCTGCTGGCCATGCACCCGGATTGTTATTTCCAGGTCTTCACCAATGGGCAGCTCATCACCGCCAAGACCGCCGAGGCCCTGCGTAAAATCGGCAATGCCACCCCGCTCGTCAGCGTGGAAGGGAACAGTACGGTCAGCGACCAACGCCGAGGGAATAAAGATGTGCTGAATCGCACCCTGCGCGGCCTGCAAAACTGCCTGGATGCCAAGCTCATGACGGGCGTGGCTACCAGCCTCTGCCAGACGAATATCAACGATCTGCTGACCCGTGAGTGGCTCCAGAAGCTCATTGATATGGGCGTGCACTACACGTGGTATCATACCTACCGTCCCGTGGGGCCGAAGATCAACGAACAGCTCGCTCTGACACCGGAGCAGATCACGGAGGTGCGCCGCTTCGTCACAAGCATGCGTGCCGAGATGCCGATCGCGATTGTGGATGCCTATTACGATCATCAAGGCAAGGCCCTGTGCCCGATGGCCACAGGCATCAGCCACCACATCGGGCCGACAGGTGGGCTGGAGCCTTGTCCGATCATCCAATTCGCTACGGAAAACGTGCGCACAGATCGTGACATCTACGACGTCTTCACAGGCTCCGGTTTCCTCAAAGACTTCCGCGAAACAGCCGCCAAACATACCCGTGGCTGCATCGTTCTGGAGCGGCCAGATCTGGTGAAGGAGTTGGCCCTCAAACATGGTGCCAAAGACACCACCATTCGCCAGACCGCCCTCGCTGAAGTCGAAGCCATGAAACCGCGCACCAGCCAATGGCGTGAAGAGGAGGAGATCCCTGAAAAGCACTGGATGTATAAGCTGGCGAAACGCTTCTTTTACCATGACTTCGGCGTCTATCAGCAGCTTGATCCCCAAGCGCATTCGCCGAAGGCTTGAACGGCTCAATGGATTGCTCCATTGACCTCTGACATAGGATTGACCTGATATTATCCATGACCACTCCCTCTGATCTGATCTCGGCTTTGAATTGGCGCTATGCGTGCAAGGTTTTTGACCCCTCCAAAAAGATCCCTGCGGAGACTTGGGCTGCCTTGGAGGAATCTCTGGTGCTCACGCCTTCCAGTTTCGGCATGCAGCCTTGGAAGTTCCTCGTCATTCAGGACCCTGAATTGCGGGAGCAACTTGTGCCTCACGCTTGGCGGCAGAGGCAGGTCGCAGATGCCTCGCACTTGGTTGTGATGGCCGTGCCTACCGCGATGTCGGAAGCTCACATTGATGCTAACATCCTGCGCATGACGGAAGTGCGTGGAGGGACAGCTGACGCGCTGATGGGATTCCGTAAAATGGTCGCTGGATTTCGTGAGGGCCTGGAGGCTAAGGGCGAGTTGCAACAGTGGGCGAAGTTACAGGCCTACATCGCCCTCGGTCAGTTCATGCTCGCCGCCGCCATGCTCGGCATCGATACCTGTCCGATGGAGGGATTTGTGCCCGAGAAGTTCGATGAAGTGTTGGGGCTTTCCGCCCAGGGTTTGACGGCTGCGGTGTTGTGCCCGGCAGGGTACCGCCACGAAGATGATCGCTACGCGGTGCTGCCGAAGGTGCGCTTCACGGCAGCAGATGTCATCGTGCATCGTTGAAGATACGTTGTTGGTTAGGTTGAGATGTCGCTTGGCGGTGATGTTAGAGGGGTCAAATCCCCTGCGTGCCTGCCGAAAAGTGATGCGGGCACTCCTGCCCGCATGGGCGTTGAAGTCCGAGCGAGGTGTCGGTTGAGGAAACGTCTCTAAGGAAAGAGTCTTGGAGGCCTTCGGCGTGGAGCGCGTGAAGGGGGTCTCTTGGCCTTCGATTGCGGCCAGGAGTGGCCGCATCACTTGGGCTTCTGGGGCCTTCGAATGATCGATTGCGAGATCCGACACATCTTTTGCTGTCTTATTTCGTGAAAGAAACGCGTTTTCATGTGCTCGCAGTTTCGGCTGCGTGCCCCCCCCGACTCGACCACCCGGATTCGCCATGAAATTCACTTTGTTATTCGCCACCCTCCTTTCGACTGCCTGGCTCACCGCCGCGCAGGCTGAGGAGGGTTTTCGTTCTCTCTTCAATGGAAAAGACCTCTCAGGATGGGATGGAAATCCCGAACTCTGGAGGGTGGAAGAGGGATGCATCACCGGTGAGACGACCGGTCCTGAGCAGCTTAGCTACAATCAGTTCCTGGTCTGGCGTGGAGGCGAAGTGAAAAACTTTGAGTTGCGGATCAAGGCCAAGGTCACCGGCAATAACACAGGCATTCAATACCGGAGCAAAGCGCTGCCAGAAGTCGGCAAATGGTCCATTGGGGGGTATCAGTGCGATATCCACCCAGCCGCGCCTAACAATGCCATGGTGTATGAGGAGCGCGGGCGTGGCATCATCTGCCAAAACGGTCAGAGCGTGGTCATCGATGAACAAGGCGGCAAGTGGCTGGTGGCGGAGCGTGATCCGGTGGCGGCGGATGTGGCGGAGTGGAATGAATACACCGTCATCGCTCAAGGAAATCATCTGATCCACAAACTGAATGGCAAGGTGACGATTGATCTGGTGGATCATGAGCCTAAGGCCATGGCGCTTTCGGGTTTGCTGGCGTTCCAGATCCACCGGGGCCCAGCAATGAGGGTGCAGATCAAGGAGGTGATGTTCAAAGAGCTGCCCGAGGGAGGCTTAATCCCGTTTGCGAAAACCGACATTCCTAACGATGCGCAGAAGATCGAGAAACCTGCCCCTGCTAAGAAGGCACCTGCAGGACCCAAAGCAGCGAAGGGGAAACCCGCTCCTGCGAAGGGAACTCCAGCCAAGGCCAAAGCCGCCGCGAAAGCGAAGCGACCCGATTCAGTGGGACCCGCCATTGGAGAGAATAAGGCGACACCCGTGGACCGTATTAAAGCGCCCAAAGACTTTAAGGTGGAATTGCTCTACTCGGTTCCAGGGGGTGAGCAGGGCTCCTGGGTGGCCCTGTGTGCGGATGATAAAGGCCGCATCTACGCCAGCGATCAGTATGGCGATCTTTACCGGTTTTCCCCTCCGGCTGCAGGTCAGCCCTTGAAGGAGCAGGACATTGTTAAAGTGCCGGTCAACGTGCGGGCGATCAACGGCATGGTCTTTGCCTTCGGAGCCCTGTATGCCGGTGTGAATGACTACGAGCAAAAGATGCAGAGCGGTCTCTACCGCATCAGCGACACGAATGCGGACGATCTGCTCGACAAGGTGGAGTTGTTACGCGCGTTTGATTCCAAGAGCGATCACGGCGTACACGCCGTGGTGCCATCTCCCGATGGCAAGTCACTCTTCTTAATCACTGGGAACAACGCGGTGCTGGCCGAAGGTCCTGAAGCGGGCACCCCGGATACATCTCCGGTGCGCAAAGTCTGGGGTGATGATCATTTGCTTCCACGCATGCCAGATGGCCGTGGGCACAATCGCCACGTCTTAGCTCCCGGTGGCATCGTCTATCGTGTCACACCCGATGGTCAAACCTTCGAAATCTTCGCCTCAGGCTTCCGCAACATCTATGACGGGGCCTTCAATCAGGATGGTGAACTCTTCACCTACGATGCGGACATGGAGTATGATTTTAATACCCCGTGGTATCGCCCGACTCGCGTGAATCATGTCGTCAGCGGCGGTGAGTATGGTTGGCGTAACGGTGCGGGTAAGTATCCCGAGTTTTATGCGGATAGCCTTCCTGCCACTTTGAATATCGGCCCCGGTTCTCCTACGGGCGTGGCCTTTGGATACGGGGCGAAGTTTCCCGCCAAATACCAAGAGGCTTTTTACATCATGGACTGGAGCTGGGGGAAACTCTATGCCGTGCATCTCCAGCCGGATGGCGCCAGCTATAAAGCCACGAAGGAGGACTTCATCACAGGGGCTCCACTGCCTCTGACGGATATGGTGGTGAATCCACAAGATGGAGCCCTGTATTTCGCGATTGGGGGGCGACGCGTGCAATCGGGTCTTTATCGAGTCACCTATGTGGGGACTGAAGACACCAGCCCTGTCGTTAGAGCTGCGATGGTTTCCAATGAACGTGAACTGCGTCATGAACTAGAGGCTTTCCATGGCAAATCGGATCCTAAAGCCGTTGATTTTGCTTGGCCGCATTTGAACCACGCCGATCGCTTCATCCGCAGCGCAGCCCGAGTGGCGATCGAGCATCAACCTGTGGCTAAGTGGAAGGACAAAGCGTTGGAAGAAACGGATGCAGGGCGTCAGCTCGAAGCTCTGTTAGCCCTGGCTCGTCTGACGGGCCTCTGCCCAAGTCACCGTGCCGAAAATGCCTCCGTGGATGCCACGATGCGTGATGCTCTGCTGGCTGCCCTGCTGAAGCTCGACTGGGCCAAGCTGACTCCTGATCAGCGTCTCACCTACGTTCGGGTGACTCAGATCGTGCTTCACCGATTTGGCAATCCAGACGACGCGACCGTCCAGGCTCTAATCGCTAAACTCGATCCCGCTTTCCCTGCACCTAACTTTGAGTTGAACTGGCTGCTGTGTGAGACTCTTTGCTATCTTCAGGCACCTCATGCAGCGGCTAAAGGCATGGCTCTCATTGCTCAGGCTGAAAGCCAAGAGCCGCAGATGGAATATGCTCGCAGCCTGCGCATGCTGAAGGCCGGCTGGACACCAGAACTGCGGAAGGTTCAGTTGGAGTGGTTCTTGAAAGCTGCCAATTACAAAGGAGGAGCGAGCTTTGACAAATTCATCGAGTTCATCCGCAATGATAGCCTTGCCACCTTCACGGAGGCGGAGAAAACCGAGCATGCGGAGCTGATCGCGAAGAAACCCGAGCGTAAGTCGGCGATTGAAAACGTCGGTGCCATGTTCCTGGGGCGCACACCGACGATGTGGACGCTGGACGAATTGAGCAAAGCGGCTGAAACCGGCATGACCGGACGCAGCTTCGACAATGGTCGTAAGATGTTCGGTGCGGCAGGTTGCTTCGCCTGCCACCGTTTTGGCAATGCCGGAGGGATGACGGGCCCGGATTTGACGGGTTCTGGAGGTCGCTACAGCCCGCATGATCTGCTGGATCAGATCATCAATCCGAGCAAGGAAATCAATGAGCAGTTCGCTCCGATCTTGGTGACCAAAAATAATGGAGAGATCCTCACCGGCGTGGTGGTGAATCTCAGCGGCGATGGCGTTACTCTCAACACCGATGCCAGCGATCCGAATCAGCGCGTGAATGTGGATCGTAAAGAGGTGAAAAGCATTGAACTCAGCAAGGTGTCTCCTATGCCGCCGATGCTGCTGGCCATGCTGAAGAAGGAGGAAATCCTCGATCTCCTCGCCTATGTGCTCAGTGGCGGCGACTCTGGCAACGCGATGTTTAAAAAATAAAGATGCTGAGTCATCGATAATCTGACCTGAAGCGTCCGACACTCCATCCCAGGTAAACCTGGATGTTCCACACCCTAGGAACTCCAGGTTTTCTGCTTGTAGAAGCTAGAGTATTTTAAATGCTAACCGCGCTTTTGCTCATTACGGTAGGCATCAATGCAGTGTCCCGACTCCTTACGGCTAGCTACGGCGGCATAGCCTTGCACCCATCTTCTACAATACCCAATTCAATCCTATCGATTCGGCTAAGCCATGAGTGCGACCACCATCCACCGGTTTGATCCCACCCTCCATCGAGAAGGTATCATTCGCCTATGGCAGTCCGTTTTGGGTTATCAGAGCGCCCACAACGAGCCCAATCTCGTCATCGACCAGAAGCTAGCGCTCAACGATGGCTTGTTCTTCGCGGCCACCTGTGAAGGCCAGGTCATTGGCAGCATCATGGCCGGCTACGACGGCCATCGCGGCTGGCTTTATTCGCTCGCGGTCGCTCCTGAGCATCGACATCGTCGTCTCGGCACCGAGCTTGTTCTCGCCGCCGAGAAGGCCTTGATCCAGCGCGGTTGCTTGAAGATCAATCTCCAGATCCAAGAAGGTAACGAAAGCGTCCAAGCGTTCTATGCTAGCCTCGGCTATGACGTCGAAGTGCGTGTGAGTATGGGGAAAAGGATCCCCCCGGCGGCTTCGCGGCACAGAGCCCTAGCTGACATCGGTGGCCTGATTGAAGTCACCCCCGCCGACGAGATTTGGATCAAGACATCCGACCAATCGACCACCTACCTCAACGACCTCACCCCGTTTATTCTCCAGGTCACACAGTGGCTTCAAGACGGACAGCTCTTCTACGGGCTATGCGGTCCTGTCGTCAGTGGCCCCGAGAGGTATCAGGGACTCTTGTGCAGTCTAATCGTTCGGATTGATGGGTGCGACTGGAGACAGGAAAGCCGGAGTGCTGCCAACTTCAAAGTCGGCCCGAAACCTGCCCATCGAAATCATAGTTTTGCTTTGGGCCACCCGGGAGGAACCCTGATCGATGGATATCCCGTGATTGGAAGATACGGCAGTACAAGAGACTAAACCGGGGGTGAGTAACGCTAAGTCTCTCTAATCAAGGCACCCAGAAGTCTTTGCAGGACATTGCTCTTTTTAGATTTTCGAGCTATCTGCTCGTTAGATGATTCGTCCCAAAGTCACCCCCACCTGGAAGCTGGAACGTTTCGGGCGCCGCCTTCTTATAAGCATCGGGCTGATCGTTCTCGGGCTCATTTTAACCGTTGCTGGCTTACACATTTCGCTCTTACGCAGGACACCACCGAGTCCTGTGATGACGGATACTCAGATAGAGTTTCTCAAGTTAAGCCCGTGGCCGCTCTTTTGTGCGGCCCGCCGTTATGAAGAACTGCCCCAGACGCATATCCTGCGTCAACTCCCCCGCTATCAGGCGATTGCACTTCTGAGCTTTCACTTCCGCCTCGCTCCCGAAGCGTATGCAAAGACCCTAGCTCGACATGTGCCCTTCAGGATCAAGCACGGACATTCCGACTGTGCCGCAGGTTTGGAGAAAGCCGCCCAACTCCATTTCAAATCCTCCGTCGCTGACATCCCCATGGACGGGTTCAAACGACTAATCCGATATGCAGAAAAGCCCATGAAGTTTCCACTCGTAACGAGTTCCCACACGACCTTGTCCGAAGATGAAAAACGGGAGATGAGGAGGAATGATGACGCTTTAACCGAAGCTGCATTTGATCCGTAGTGCCCAAAAACAAAACCCCAAGCTCGAGACAACGCTCAAGCTTGGGGTCAAATCAGTGAGGGCAACGATTAACCCAAGGAAGGGATCGCCACGACAGGGTTGGTATCAGCAGCGTAATCAACGCCTTCCAGACCGAAGCCGAAGAGGCGCAGGAAGCTGGCTTGATAGCCGGCAAAGTCACCGTATTCGCTGAGATTGTCGGTATTCACTTCCGTCCAGCGCTGGCCCACCAGGGATTGCACACCGGCTTCCATTTCCCAGTCATCCACGCGGATACGACCGGCTTCATCGGGCTGCGGATTGCCATTGTAGAGGCGGTCGCGGAAAAGGCGATCCATCTGCTCAATGGTGTCCTCGTGCGTGCCCTGAGCCTTCATCACCTTGTAAAGGAGGGAGATGTAAAGGGGCACCACAGGGATGGCGGAGCTGGCTTGGGTCACCAGAGCCTTGTTCACAGACACCCAGGCTTTGCCATTCAGCGGAGCCAGCTTGGCATCCAGGGCCCGCTGCACACGCTCCAGGTCTTCCTTAGCCTTGCCAATGGTGCCGTTCTTATAGATCGGCCAAGTCACTTCAGGCCCGATGTAGGAGTAGGAGACCGTCTGCACACCTGGGGCCAGCACATTGGCCGCCTGCAGGGCATCCATCCACATTTCCCAGTCCTCCCCACCCATCACGGCGACGGTCTGCGGGATGTCATCGCCTTGAGCAGGCTCGATGGACACCTCGTTGACCACACCCGTGGTGGTGTTGAGGTTTTTGTTCGTGTAGGTCTCGCCGATCGGCTTGAGCACAGATTTATAAACTTCGCCGGTTTTCGGATCGGTGCGGCGTGGGGACGCCAAGCTGTAGATCACGCAATCCACTTGGCCCAGGTCAGCCTTGATCGCTTCGATCACTTCCGCCTTCACTGCATCGGAGAAAGCATCGCCATTGAAGGAACGGGCATACAGCCCCTCCGCCTGAGCGGCTTTTTCAAAAGCAGCGGTGTTATACCAGCCTGCTGTGGCGGTGCGGTCTTCCTCACCAGCACGCTCAAAGAACACGCCCATCGTCGAAGCGCCAGCGCCGAAAGCGGCGGCAATACGAGAGGAGAGGCCGTAACCGGTGGAGGAACCGATGACCAAGACCTTCTTTGGGCCATTGGGGATGAGGCCACGGCTTTTCACCACGGCGATTTGTTCTGCCACGTGCTTGGCGCAGCCTTCAGGGTGGGCAGTGGTGCAGATGAATCCTCGGATCTTGGGTGCTACGATCATAGTCGGTCTCATGCGGTAATGTGGGTGGGGCCGCTGGCAACTGATTTCATTCGCTCAATTCGCCCATCCCACGCATCTATTCCCTCGCCATCACCACCCCTCTTTTCTAGATTTTATGGTCACTAGCCCCTCTCCCAGCCCCGAATCTCGGTTCTCCAGCCGAGTGGAAAATTACATCCGCTACCGCCCCAGCTATCCACCGCAGGTGATTCAACTGCTCCTAAGCGAAGCCTCCCTAGATCGGTCCAGCCGCGTGGCCGACATCGGCTCCGGCACGGGCATCTTCACCCAGATGCTGCTTGCTGCTGGCTGCACCGTCTTCGGTGTGGAGCCCAATGCTGACATGCGAGCTGCTGCCGAGCGATTGCTCGGAAGAAACCCGCGCTTCATCAGCATCGGTGCCCCCGCGCAGGCCACGACTCTGGAGGATCACACTGTGGACCTCATCACCGCCGCCCAAGCCTTTCATTGGTTTGATACCCCAGAGACTCGGCAGGAATTTCCCCGCATCCTCTCCCCTCAAGGACATATCGCCCTTATCTGGAACAAGCGCGAGCTGGACACCACGCCCTTTCTCCGTGCCTATGAGCAACTCCTGCTCACCTACGGCACTGACTACGCCCGTGTCCGGCACGAGAACATCGATGATGCCCGCTTGGCGCAATTTTTCCCGGAGGGGTATTCCACGCACGAGTTTGCCAATGCGCAAATCTTCGATTTCGATGGCCTCCGAGGGCGCTTGCTTTCCTCATCGTATGCGCCGGAGGCTGGGCATCCTCACTATCCGGCCATGTTGACCGCTCTACGAGAGCTCTTTGACACCCATCAGGCGAATGGGACCGTCACCTTCGCTTACACGACCCGTGTGTATCTGGGGAGTTGAAGACAGCTCCCCTTGCCCTCCCGAATCTAGCCTTTCACGGCATCCCAGACCTTGGTGTATTTGGCTAAATCAGCCCCGAGGTCCTGAATGGTTTCACACTTGGCTTTGATCTCGTCGGGGATGGTGACGGCAGGATTGTGGAGAAATTCGGGACTGACTTTTTTCAGGGCTTCGGTGTTGGGGCAGAGATACCCCATCCACTCCATGTTCTCTGCGGCGATCTCGGGATCGAGCAGAAAATCGATCCAGGCATGGGCCAACGCTGGTTGTTTGGCCGTCTTGGGAATCACCATTTCATCACAACTCATGGTCACCCCTTCTTGAGGGATCATCAGGGCCACTTTGTCATTCTCCTGAGCGACCTGGAAAAGATCTCCGCTGTAACCGTGCACGAGGAGGAACTCGCCTGAGTCCAGGCCGGCCTTGTAGCCTTCATTGTCAAACTTAGCCACATTCTTCTTCCACTTCAGTAGCACAGCTTGAGCTTCGGCGAGTTCCTTTTCATTCCGGGTATTGATGCTATAACCGAGGCTCTTCAGCGCTGCGCCGATAGTCTCGCGCATATCATCCAGCAATGTCATACGCCCTGCCAGGGCTGCGTTTTCAAAGACCGCCCAAGTGGCTGCAGAGGGAGACTTGTCCTTGCGGCTGGCGATGATGGCATAACCAACTGTATAGGGAACACTGCGCTTCATGCTGCGGTCATGGATTTTCTCCAAGACACCGGAATCAATATTCTTCAGATGAGGTATCTGTGCTGCATCCAGATCCAGAAGCATGCCCTCGGCATCCATGACCTCAATCATGTAACTGGTGGGATAAATCACATCATAGCCTGAGGCTCCGGCCTTCAGCTTGGCAAACATCGCCTCATTGGAATCGAAGGTATCGATGACCACCTTACAGTCATGCTTGGCCTCAAATTTCTCGACAACATCCGGGGAGACGTAGTCCGCCCACGTGTAAACATGCAGTGTCTCAGCCGCAGGGAGAGGGAAAACGGAAATCAGAAGCAGGAGCAGTGCCTTCATGCCAGGGAGAAAAGGGGAGGATCGACTCTCCAGCAAGCTCAAGATGTGCCGAGATCATGCCTCATTCAGTCTTCTGGCGCACCTTCTTCACCGTGCCCCTCCTCGGCCATGCGGTGAATGATGCCGGAGAGGTATTCGATGTAGCCATGCACATCCAGATGATCGGCCTCGGGCTCCCCGCGTGCTGCATAGAGCCAGCCCACTTCATAGGGGTCCGTCCGCACCACACAGGCGTCTTGCTTGAGGTAGGGATTCCCCCCGGCGAAGTGGCCGTTCATCACGGAATACACGTCAGAGGCGGCTTTGAAACCTTCGACCCAACCGATGTTCTTCCCGGGTTCGATGGGGTCGCCTTCCTTCGTGGGCCACTCGCAGTCCACCAACTCACCCAGCATGCGGGTGGCAAATTTCGTAAAGCCTACCCGCCAGAGACCTTCCTGCCCTTCCACGGGAGCCATCCAGTAGTGCGACCGTGAGTAACGATAGGCCTCTGGGAAGCGAGCTGAAAAACGTGAATGCTTGAAACGGACGGTAGGAAGAGCCATGCAGGAGGAGGCAAAAGAATGCTCGGAGGGTCTTATTTTTTCGTCAGATCCAGACAGACCACGTGTCCTTCGGAATTGCGGGCATAGAGCAGGCCATTGGCTAACACAGGCACGCTCCAGCACTTGCCACTGAGGATCTGTGCGCGGCTGGTTTCATCAAACTTCTCCGAGTTGGCTTTTGCCACGATGAGTTCTCCCTTGGAGCTGAGGACGATCAGACGCCCATCCGCAGCCATCAGGGAGCCAAAGCCCACACTCCCCTCAGCCCACATCTCCTCGCCATCGCTCAGGCGCACGCACTTCAGCGCACAACGGCTGTTTTGGTCCCCGTCGATGCCGTAGAGGTAACCGTCGATAAGGATACTGGAGTTAAACTGGTTTTTCAGCACCTTGTTCTCCCACACTTTTTTCGGCGGGCCTTCGCCGAGCTTAAGCAAGGTGCACCCCTTATTGTAACCGCTGGAAAGAAAAAGCTGATCCCCTGCCAAGATAGGGTCTGCCGCATTCACTCCGTAGCGGGTGTTCCAACGATGCGACCACACCTGCTGACCGGTCTTTACGTCCACGGCGAGATAAGCATCTCCGGTGCCGATGACGGCCAGCGTCTTGCCCTGCCAGGTGATGGGATAGGGCGTGGAATAACCCGCGTTATCCACCTCACTTTTCCACACGATCTTGCCGGTGGCTTTTTCGACAGCCATGCCCGCCTTACCCACATTCAGGATGAGCAGATCCCCCTGCACCAGAGGTGCCCCAGCAAACCCCCAGTCCGGCACATTGGCTTCGGTTTCTTTCTGGACATTTTTCTCCCACACGACCTTGCCCGTGGCGGCCTCGAAGCAAAAAAGATCCCCCCAGCGACTGAGGTGATAGGCTCTATCGCCATCAAAGGTGGGCGTCGCGGAAGTGCCGCCTTCATAATACTTGTCTCCTAGGTCTGCACTGTAGCTGTGCTTCCACAGGGTCTTGCCGGTTTTGGCATCCAGGCAGAACAGGGTGTCCTTTTCATCTTCATGCCCCGTGGTCAGGACTTTCCCCTCCGAGACGACGAAGGATGAGAAACCCAGGCCCACCTCGGCCTCCCAGAGGACGGTCGGGTCAGACCCGAGCTGCCAGTCCTTTTCCGCCGAGATCCCGTTATAAGCGGGCCCACGCCAGATGGGCCAATCCGCAGCGGCCGCCGATGACACGCCGGCAAGGAATACAAACAGACTGTGGAGGAGGGGTTGGGCATTCATGCGGGACTACATACGCCCGAGGCATGAAGTCTGGCAACTTCCGTGTCACTCCGAAAGCATGGAGAATCTCAGCGCCACCAGCAGACCACGTCGCCATCCCGGCAGGACTCACAGAAACCACAGTCGGTCAGCTTCTGAAGCACGGCCTGAGTCGCCTCTTCACCGATAGCTCCTGGGTGCAGTTCCATGATGATCTTATCCACTGACTCGGGCAGTTGGGAGAAATCCAGGTATTGCTCTGCGCCTTCGATATCGCAGATCAGGGCCGTCGGGGACACTGGCATGCGCCGGATCAAAGTCGCCAGGCTACAGGCGGGCACGCGCACCGTATTCTCGGAGGTTCCTGTGAGGGTGTTTTCCCAAAACTCACCACCAATGTTGAGGTCCAGATGTCCATCCTGAGCCGCCGCGGCAGCATGGATCACCGAGGGCTCCAGACCATTGAGTTCATAGTTCTGACGGAGCATCTTCAGGGTGTTCGGATTGGCCTCGACACTGGTCACATGCTTCACCCCGACGATTTTCCGGCAATACAGGCCGATGAAGCCAATGGCCCCCCCGAGCTCCAGCACGACATCTCCTGTCGAAAGAAACATGGAGGCAAAACGGCGCTCCTGAAACTCATAACGCCCCGTCAGAATGACGTTCTTCATCAGAGGTGACAAATCTGCGATATGCAGTTTGACGCCTTCCAACTTGGCCTGACGCAGACGTGGTAAAACGAACTTGAAGCGGACTTTCGTCCAAAAATGATTCCAGGAATCAAGCAGCGAGCGTGAAGGCAGAGCGATGGCAGACATGGCTTTCGTAGGATGAAGATTGCTGTTCGATGGAGTCTTCCATCAGACGGTGGATGTGGGGGATGTGAGTGACTTCGGAGGTGAGTTCAGGCCGGTTGGTCAGCAGGGAGGCATAGCTGTGGGCATCGTGTGGATGGTAGCCGTGCATGGCTCGGATAGGCCGCTCACCCATATGGCTAGGCACGATGAGCACGCCTTCTTGAACCAGAAAGATGAGTTCACCAAACTGATGATCCTCAAAGTGGACACGCAGTTCCTTCAACTCGGCCTCGGGCATGATCCTGCCCTGAGGCACGGTCTGAAGAGCTGCCGTGATTTTCTGGCGAACTTCATCATTGAAGAACCAAAAACGAGCCATGGTACTGTCATACACGACCGCATAATCTTTCCCGAACGTCAGCGGCAGAGTTTCGATCACAGATTTAAGATCCAAATGCACATCGCAATTGGCCATGCCGTGATCGCTGAAGACATAGAGATTCACTTCTTCATAGCTCTTGCTGGCCAGATCATAGAGATAGTGAATCCACTCTTCATAGACACGCAGCTTGGCTGGCACTTCCGGCGAGTCATTACCCACACGATGCAGCAGGCCATCCAGGCCTGCCCAATACATGAAGGCAAAGTCGATATCACTGGCCTCGATGTGGGCGGCGAGCGCATCCCGATTCGCTTCCTCGGATTGGTTCGGATCGCTGACGAAATGAGGAACTTCCTTCTCCTGCAAGGTATCGAAGATGTTCGTGCCGCGATTCATACCCTTAGGCTGAAGCGGGCTTTTCTTCTCGGTGAAATCAAATCGGTCGATGTGTTCGAACGGGATGTTGTAAAGATCGAAGTAACCTTTAAAGCCTAACTTCTTCTTCGCCAGCTTCGTCAGCCAGCGGCGAAAGATGCGGCGGCTCGTCACCGCCTTGGGCAGCCATTTCAGCCAGCTTAAAAACTTGAAGGGGGAAGTCTCCGGGCTGTGAACAAAGTAGCACCAGTTCCGGTGCTCATCGGGCCAATGACCGCTGACGATGCTGGGCACGCAGGTAGAGCTGTAGCCGAAAACGCTTTCCAGCTTGTGCCGATGTGGGGCGATCTCCTGAAGGAAGGGATCGTTTTTAATGATCTCCCATCCGCAGGCATCCACCATGATAAAGAGTGACAAGGAAGGTTTCATTAAGCAGCCAGGGGGAGGTGGGTTTGGATCAAGCGATGCACTTCACCACGAAGGGCTGCAGGGCTGAAAGGTTTGGTGATGAAGAGGGAGGCTCCCTCGAAGCTGTCGTGCTGAGAGCCAGCCAGGGTCTCAGTGGCGCTCATCAGGATCACGGGGATGTGCTTGGTAGCCTCGTCCGCTTTCAGACGGCGCAGGGTCTGGCGGCCATCCATGAGCGGCATCACGTAGTCGAGAATGATCACCGAGGGGTTTTCCCGGCGGGCGATGTTGATGGCGTCTTGACCATTGGAAGCACTGAGAACGCGGCGGCCTAAGGGCTTCATGCTCAGCTCACAGACCGTGCGAATATGAGGCTCATCTTCCACGACCAGAATCGGGCGGAGCGACTCAGGTGCAGGCTGCGTGACCCCAAAACCGAACTGGAACAGGCGATGCATGCGGGTCAATTCCAGAAGCTGCATGACCTGCGGAGCCGGATTAACCAAGCGGACATTGCCTCCGCGCTTACTCACCACCTCCCGCAACGCGAGAAGCGCGGCGATCCCTGAGCTATCCAAACTGCGCGTATTGGACATATCCAGCTCAGCATGGATATGAGAAGGCTTTAACAAGCTGGCGGCTGTCTTGCGCCACACATCCGCCGCACGGCGTTCGAGATCGCAGGGAGTGCTCAAAGTCAGGGTTTGTTCAGACGCATTCATAGTTAGGAAAAAGAGAGGGAAGTGTGATCGGACGGGGTTGAAAAAGAGCTTTGAAAAGAGATCAGGCGGACGAGGCAGCGAACCAGGATTTGCAGACGAAGGAACAGGCTGCGCTGCACACTGAAGAAGGCAGCGTGGGCCAGTGCCTCGGGCATCTGCTCGGGATCAGCCCCCTGTGCATCGGCAAGGGAGAAAACCCCCGCGGGATCTGCCAGCCAGAGCTGCCCCACCTCGCCTCGCAGCGCAGTCGCCGCCTCAGGAGACAGCGGGCGATTTCCCACCAACGCCATCTCCCCGCGCAACACCCGCCAAAGCTCTGGCCAGCGCTGAAAAAGAGAATCCGTTGCGGTGAACTGCAGCAGACGGAAAGTGCGGCTGAAGCCATCCACGCATCCCAGAGGTGGCAGCATGACTCGGCGCTCAGCAAACACCGGCTTCCGCAGAACTAAGCTCTTCACCACCACCCAGAGATAACCGGGCAGGCCCAACACCAGCAGAATCAAAGCCAGGACACGCTCCCACCAGGCCGCACGACTCTCGCTGCCAAGACGCTGACCGATGTCTTGAAGGAAAAAGCCATCCTGCACCTCCAGAAACGAGCCCTTCTCCCAGTCTTGCAGCCCGTTTCCCCAAGCCATCGAGTGATCGAGGCTCATTCCAGCCCCCACATAGGTGTGAGGTCCTACCCAGGTATTTTCCAGCACCACGCCGTCATCGACGTAAGCTCCGGTTTCCAGAATCGCGCCAGGGCCGATCTTCGCATCCGCACGCACAGTCACATGAGGCCCTACCCAAGCGGGCGCAGTTAAATTCACCGTCGCTGCGAGTCGTGCCTTGGTGCTCACCCAGACCCCGGGGCTCAGTTCCCGCATGGTGAGCGTGGCATTCACCGCCGGGTCAGCCACCCCATCGAGGAAAGACTTGAACTGCAAGTAATGGCTGCGCCAGAAAACAAAATTCAGTTTCCCAGGAATCGCATCCGCCACCAGAACACGCACCGGGCCGGAGCATTGGCTGCCATGGGCGGTTTGAGCTTCTTCAA
This sequence comes from Prosthecobacter debontii, assembly GCF_900167535.1. Lineage (NCBI taxonomy): Bacteria > Pseudomonadati > Verrucomicrobiota > Verrucomicrobiia > Verrucomicrobiales > Verrucomicrobiaceae > Prosthecobacter > Prosthecobacter debontii. Next base: position 349,789 of record NZ_FUYE01000005.1, on the reverse strand, counting down.
TGGAGAGTTCGTGGGCTGTGGCAGTGACCTCGATCTTCAGGCCTAGAGCCGCTCCACGGCCCACCGCATCGCGGATCAGCTCAGGCCGGTCTGCTGCCAGCAACAGAACGTCTTTCACCCCTTCTGCCGCCAGGTAAGTCAGCACGTGATCCAGCAGCGTGCGTCCGAGCACCGGCATCAGCACCAGAGGTGCCATGCGGTGGAATACGCCCGCAGCAGGGCGGTATTCAGGACAGATCACGATTGCTTGCATGACAGGACAGTTTCTCGGTTAGACTTACTTACCCAGCAGCATGGCTGGGGGCGTCTTCAGCATGATCCACAGATCACGAGCCACGGTTTGGTCCTCGATGTAGCGGACATCCAGGCGGACCTGTTCATCGAAGTCGATGGCATTGCGGTCACCGATCTCAAAGGTGCCACCTTCCCGCTCACCCACCTGCCAGAGGCCCGTGATACCAGGGATGGCCAAGAGGCGGCGGCGATCATCCAAAGAATAAAGAGCCACCTCACGAGGCAGCGGCGGGCGTGGCCCCACGATGGACATCTCACCTGCCAGAACATTGAAAAGCTGGGGCAGCTCATCCAGCGAAGCGCGGCGGATAAAACGTCCTACGCGGGTGATGCGAGGATCGTTCTCCATTTTAAAAGTCACCCCACCGGCTTTTTCATTCTGCGCCAGCAGAGCAGCCAGCTTAGCCTCAGCATCCACACACATGGAGCGGAACTTCCACATGCCAAATTCACGCCCCAGATAGCCCACGCGACGCTGGCGGAAAAAAACCGGACCTCCGTCGGACTTGATCATCAAAGCCACCGCCAAAAGCACAGGCGACGCTAACAGCAGAACGATCACGGAAATCACGATGTCCAGCGTGCGCTTCATCACCCGAGTTCCGTGGACCAGGGCCAGCCAAGAGCCACGCTTCAGGAGCATGGAGATCTGCCAAAACCAGCGGCCGGAGCGAGTCTGCGCTTGCAGCAGGCGGCGGGCGATCAAATTGGAATGGAAGGCGTTGGGTTTCATCACAAGGCCATCCTAGAAGAGGCCTGTCACCTTGTAATCCCCCCCAAACGGGTGAAAAATCCCCCCACTGTCTGAGGTTCAAGCGCTTCCCCGGCTCCGCCTCACCCTCTCGAACATTTTCTCTAGATCCTCAATGTAAGTGGGGAAATCGTAGCGCTCGCTCACAAACTTCAGGCCGTTTTCACCCATTTGGCGTGCTTTCGTTTTGTCTTGAAGCAATTCATCCAAGCGCTGCGCAAAGACCTCCCGATCCATCCAGGGAATCAGATAGCCGTTTTGACCATCCTTGAGCCAATCTTTGATCCCACCCGCATCGAAACCGACGACAGGTAACGCGTAACGCATCACTTCCAGACCAATCGTTGCGATAGGCTCCGGCCACACACTGCTGAGAGCCACGACGCTACACTCCTGATAGTAGGACTTCAGTTCCTCCTGCGGGATGAAGCCTTTGAAGTGAACACGATCCGCCAGCCCCAGCTTCTTCGACAGTTCCTCGCAGTAAGACTTATGGTTACCGTCACCGAGAATGATGCATTCAAACTTGCTTTTCACCTTGGCTAGAGCTTCCAGCAAGACATCGACTCCTTTGCCGCGAATGATCTGACCGGCATAGAGGATGAGGTTTCGATCACTGAAGGAACTGCGCAGATTGGGATCTCCCATGCGCGGCACCGGAGCATGAATTTCGATCCGAGAGGGATCGAAGCCGTTGTTGAGCAGCTCATCCCGCATGTATTCTGTGACCACGACCATGCGATCAAACTTCTGGTTAAGCTGAATCTCCCGCTTTTTCTCACGATAACTCACCCACTTGAGAGGAAACCCACCGCCATTGTTTTTCACCAAACAAGCTCCGCAGGGAAAGACGCATCTCCAAGAGGCTGCACGCGTGCAGATCTCCCGAGTGAAGTAGTTATACTTGTAACTGCGCATGCAGTAGATGTCGTGATCATGCACCATCCGTAAGAGCGGGCGTCCGCTCCCGACCAGTGCCTGAATAACCCTCAAATCCGCCATCTTATGCACATAAATGGCATCCGGATCAAAGGACGTTAAAGCTGCCCGTGCAGCCGCCGCCGTATCTACGCCTTCCAGGGGAAAGCGGCTGGTGAACACACCCTTCCAACCTTCTTCATTCTTACCGGTCGTTGGACCATGAAGAATGCCCATGTGATGCCCCCGCTGTCCAAGTTCTTGCGCGGTGATAAAGGCATTGGCCTCAGCACCGGCCAGGGCACCGAAACGCTCGTGAACGTAGAGGAGTTTCATGACGAAGGAGTCTGCTGAAGCCGGGTCAATTCAGATCGCAGCAAGGGCACGGCTGCATCAAAGGCCTGATGCAAGGCACTGGCTAAAAGAGGTTGCCCTGGAGTCAGATCTCTTTCTGCAAGCAGCTCAATGTCACGGCATAGATTGCGGATGCCATTGAGCCCAAAAAGCGCACTGCTACCTTTCAAAGAATGAGCCGCACGTTTGAGTTTGGTCTGGTCTCCACCGCCCGCCAATTCACTGATCTCCCCCAGTCGATCCGGTGTATCTTTGAGCCAGTTTTCGATCAATTGAGCCGCCGCTTCCGCACTCAATTCCTCCGCCAATTGATCGATGGACGAGATGACTTCATGAACATCCTGCGCGTCCAGAGGCATTTCGGTTTCCTTCTCAGGAGGAATATCATCCAGCCGCTGCACATGACTCAGGGCTTGGAGCAGGATGGCCGCCCTTAGGGGTTTGGCCAAGTAATCATCCATACCCGCTTCCATACACCGCTCGCGTTCGCCGGACATGGCGTTGGCGGTCATCGCGATGATGCGCACCCGAGGGCGATGCCATTCAGGTGAGGCCTCAATCTCGCGGATACGCCGAGTCGCCTCATACCCATCCATCACAGGCATGTGGCAGTCCATCAGGATGCCGTCATAGATGCCTTTTTCAAAAAGCTCGACAGCCTCCGCCCCATCACGCGCCACATCTCGGGTAAAGCCTAGTTTATCTAAATGTAAAATCGCCAGTCTGGCATTCACCTCATTGTCTTCGACAATCAGGAAATGAGGCATGGCTTTTTCATGGGTTACGGCAGGTTTGGACACCATTTCGGTCGGGGAATCTTTAACTTCTAAAGCCTCTCTTAAGCCTTGGCGCAACTGCATGCGACGGACGGGCTTGAGCAAATACACATCCACTCCACCCAGCGCACTGCGCTCTCGTGCGCTATCGGTCAATTGGCCCAGGATAATGACTTTGGGCCGCCGTTTTTCTTTTTCTAGAATCTTGAGTGTATCCATGGAGCGATCACCGAACAATCGCCGATCGATCACCAGCAGGTCCCACACGCTCTGTGGATCCAGCAAAGCGGCCACCGCAGCGGCTTCATTATCCACGATCAAGGCAGGCTGACTCAAGCCTTTCAAAGCCAACTCCGCTGCACGGCGAGATAACAAGACATCATCCGCCACAAGAACGCGAAGGTCCTTCTCGCGGTCGGACCATTGCATTGGCGGCTCGGCCCCTGAAGCGATGCTCACCGGGATGCGAAATGAGAACTGAGAGCCATATTGGAGCGTGCTTTCGACGACAATGCAGCCGCCCATCATTTCTACGAGGCGCTTGCTGATGACCAGGCCTAATCCGGTGCCACCGAAACGGCGCGTCGAAGACCCGTCCACCTGAGTGAACGGCGTGAACAGCCGACTCATTTGTTCAGGGGTCATGCCGATACCAGTATCGTCCACCACGAACTCAATGAATTCCTGAGCAACTTCCTTTTCATGCACACGCCTGACGAAGACATTGACCTCGCCTTCGTCGGTAAATTTGATCGCGTTGCCGACCAGATTCAAAATCACCTGCCGCAGTCGGCCAGGATCTCCATTCAGACTCGCAGGCACATCGGGATCGATGAGCACGCTCATCTCCAGCCCCTTTTGATGAACTTTATGGTAGAGCAAGTCCACCACACCATCCAAGACGGCATCGATCGAAAACGCTTCATTGACCAAGTCTAAACGTCGAGCTTCGATTTTCGAAAAGTCGAGGATATCATCAATGATGGTCATGAGTGCTTCGCCACTGTTTCTGACGGCCTCAGTCATCTCTCGTTGAGACGGCTCCAATCGCGACTCCAGCAGCAAGGAGGACATCCCGATGATGCCATTCATCGGCGTGCGGATCTCATGGCTCATCGTCGCCAAGAAATCACTCTTGGCCTGATTGGCTGCCTCCGCGAGTTCCTTAGCCGCCACCAGAGCCTCAGCAGCACGCTTCCGCTCCGTGATGTCTGAAGCTACCCCCATATAGCCTGTGACCACACCATGAGAGTTAAACAATGCGGTGACACACAGCAAAGCGGGAAAGGTCGAGCCATCTTTCCGCACGTAGGTCCATTCTCCTTCATCAGGCGTGCCAAGTTTCGCTTTGGCCACGAATGTCTCAAAACCCGGCTCGACGGGGTAACCTAATTCTTGAGTCAGTTGTTCAGCACGTTTTTCGATTTCTTCTTTGAGGTGAATGATCGCTGGAGTTTGTTTACCCACCATTTCCTCGGCTTGATAACCTAACATTCGCTCAGCCGCGTGATTGAAGGTTCGGATCGTCCCATCCAGATCCGCCGCAATGATGGAATAGGTTGCTCCAGCCAAAATGGCACGTTGCAGCGTGTGCGCTTCTTGGAGGGCTTCTTCCGCCTTTTTACGCTCCAAGAACTGGCCAAATTGATTGCCAATGCCATTGACCGTCTCCAGCAGATTTTCATCCGGTTCTTCAATACGGCTGCTGAAGAACTCAAGCACGCCCAAGACCCGTCCCTGGTTCACAATAGGGAAGGCCAAGCCACCATGCAGTCCGGCCTCCTTAGCCACGCTAGCGCGGAGAAAGCCCGAATCTACAGCCACATCAGGGATCCAGACGCTCTTACCCGTTTCCCACACACGCCCGGGTAAGCCCACCCCTTTCATAAAAGCATACTGGCGGCTCGTCTGAACGAAGTGGGCCAAATCCTGGGACTCGTCATACCAAGCTTCCACAAGCGAGAGGTGTTCTCGCGCCTCATCCAGCATCCACATCCCACCCTTCGCCCAACCTAACCGACAACAGACATCTTGAATGATCCTAGCACTGGCCTCCTCGATGGAGTTCACCTCTGTCAAAAGTCGTGACACCGTGAATTGCAGGTCTCGACGTTTCTTATCCCTCAATTCTTGAGTGATATCACTCTCGATCGCCATGAAGTTCGTGACCTTCCCGTCTTCATCGAAGATGGGCTGGACCTCTAAAGACAGCCAGTAGCGCGAACCATTTTTGTGATAGTTCAAAATTTCCCCTTTGAATCCCTTCCCCGCAAGCAACTGCTGGCGCATGTAAGCCACCATGACCGCATCCGTATCGGGACCTTGCAATACGCTGCCAGGCGTTTTGCCCATCACTTCTTCAAGTGTCCATCCAGAGATTCGCACAAAGCCATCATTCACCCACTCGATGCATCCCTGGGCATCGGTCACCACGACCGCGTTGTCCGTGCGTGCAGCAACCAGGGCTAACTTTTTATACTCAGCCTCTCGCTGGCGTAACAGTGAGCGCTGCTCGGTGAGTCGATTCGTCAGCTTCTGCAAATCCTCATTGGCCATCTGCTGAGTTTGCAAAAGCTGAAGCAAGTCCAGCGACGAATCATGGATTGCAAAGTCTTCAAAGGTGATTCCCAATGCCTCCATCTCCGCCGTGCTTTGCAGCCACGGGGAGCAGAGCATCACCATCACCCCGGATTTCGGCAGTTCGACGATCTGTCCACGGAAACTCGTTTTGCTTTTCCGATGGCGGAAGAAAAACAGCTCCTTCAGATGTTTCTTCAGGACTTCTGCTTCAAAACCGACCTCTGGTCGGATCATCTCAAATAACTCTCCGATCCAAATCCCCCGTTGGACATCTTCACAAATCTTCCCCAAAGACGGACCAAAATTCACAATCCGCTGAGTTTCATCCCACGCGAAAAAGAATGGGAAGACCCTGAGGAAAGTCTCCCCGGGAAGCTCGATGACGCGTGATAAGGGGATGGTCTTGTTCGTCATACTAGAGTCCAGGCCACCTTAAAGACATCGTGCTCGGCGCCTTGATCCTGCCGAGCCAGAATCTCACATGTCGCTGGTGTGTTAAAAAGTTTGCCCAGCCCTTGCACGAGCCCGACAACGAAAGTCGTCAATCCTGGACGATGGGTGAAATAGTGCAGCTTGAGAGAACTATCCTCAATGTCAGAACACTCGAAACGCGGGGGTTTGAGGTCGGGGTAAATCATGGCCACGCGCGTGTGAAAGTTAGGCAAGTTGATGAGAAAATCGCGCAGGTTCTTCCCCCCCGCCTTCATCATTGGGCCGTAACTTTCACTCGCGGTCTTCAAGACCCAGTGCTCACCAAAGGCGATTAAAATCTGCTCGGCAGAAATTTTCAGCACTTCACTAGCTGCCCCGACGAGGCGGTAGGTGATTTCATCGGGGTAGGCTTGATTACTGACAAAGACTTCCACATCCACACCTGCGGTGGCTTTGATAGCCTCCCATTTGTCCTGACCGAATTGAGTAATGACCAGTTCTTCGACCGCTTTGTTGACGAGGCCATACATAGTTTATGAAAAGTCTTTGAATTATGGAAAATCTCTTCTGAATGAGGCCAGATAGCAACCTAAAGATGTACCTAACATTGTCAGATTAATATCCTGAATTGCCCCTCCACCGCATCCCCTCACCTGGGGGGATGGCGGCATTGATGGTTCCACGACAGTTTTGGAACCATGGCAGCCCGCATCATTCACGTCCCTCGCCGCTTTGTGTCCCATGAATGGGGAGGCACGGAGACTGTCATCACCGAAATCGCCCGCCAGCAGAAGCAAGCCGGCTTCGAGCCGAGAATCATCACCTCCATGGCCCTGGCTCATGAGGCCCATGAGATCATCCAGGGTATCGAAGTGCAGCGACATCGCCACTGCTATCCGTTCTTCGGGCTCACCGACGCTGAGAAAGCCGCCCTGGATAAAAAGGGCGGCAATCTGCTTTCCCTGCCCCTCTTCGGAGCTCTGATGCGTGAGCAGGACGTGCGGCTTTTTCACGCTCACTCGCTCAAACGCCTCGGTGGCATGGTCGCGACAGCGGCCCGGCTTCGCCGCAAACCCCTCGTCGTCTCCCTCCACGGCGGTGTTTTTGACGTTCCCGCCGAGGAGATGCAAACCATGATCCAGCCCATCTCGGGCAAGTTTGAGTGGGGGCGTCTCTTTGGCGCAGTCTTCCGCTCCAGGCAGCTTCTCGATGACGCCGACATGATCATCTGTGTGGGCCAGAGTGAACTGGAAGCAGCGCAAAAGAAACTTCAGCACAATCGAATCGATTACCTCCCGAATGGAGTCGAGAGTCACCGCTTCACTCAGGGCGAAGGAGCCCGCTTCCGCGCCGCACACGGCATCCCTCAGGATGCCTTTCTGGTCATGAACATCAGTCGCATTGACGCGCAGAAAAACCAGATGGTTCTCGTCAATGCCTTCTCTGACCTGGCCAAGGAAGATGCAAGCGCCCATCTCGTCCTTATCGGCCCAGAAACCCAGCCTGACTATGCCGCCAAACTGCGTGCACGCATCGCGGAATTAGGTCTAGCTACCCGCATTCATCTCCTCCCAGGTCTGCGTAATGACGATCCTGCTCTGCTGGATGCTTATCAGGCCTGCAATGTCTTCGTGCTCCCCTCCATGCATGAACCCTTTGGCATCGTCGTGCTGGAAGCTTGGAGCGCAGGCAAGCCTGTCATTGCAAGTCATGTGGGCGGTCTGAAAACGCTCATCAACCATCAACGTGATGGCTTGTTCTTCCATGATGAGGCGGACCTAACCGCCGCCCTTCGTGAACTCAAAGCTCACCCGGAACGCTGCTTGGCTCTCGGCCAGGCAGGCCAAATGGAGGCCAGGACGCACTACGACTGGAAGCGCATTCATCAGCGCCTAGAGACTCTTTATCAACAAGCCGAGGAGCACCACAACGGACGCTACCGCTCTGTTTCCGCCCCCACCTACTCCACCCGTCATGTCTGAAGCGAACATTCATCATCAAATGGTGAGAGACACTCTCTCCAACTATGTACGCACCGCCGTGGCCATGGCGGTGGGGCTCGTGACCTTTCGGCTGCTTTACCAGCATTTCGACCGGGAGGAATTTGGCTTTTGGTCGCTGCTTTGGAGCGTTTTTGGTTATGGCATTCTCTTAGATTTCGGGTTCGGTTTTGCAGCTCAAAAAAGAGTCGCAGAGCTTTCCGTGCAGCATAAGTGGGATGAGCTCGGTCATGTCCTGAGTTCCATCCTGATCTTCTATTCGGGCATCGCAGTGCTTCTCGCGGGAGGTGCCTTGCTTTCAGCGCCTTGGCTCGTGGAGTGGTGCGGGGTGCCAGCCCAGAGGGCGGCTGAGTTTAAGACTGTGCTCGTGGTTTTCTTCGTGGGTATCGGCTTAGCTTTCCCGTTGGGCATTTTCCCTGAAATCCTGCGTGGGCAGAGGCGCATCAGCCTGGTCAATTGGATCACTACCCTCGCCTTAGTCACCCGCCTTGCGCTCATCCTCGTCGCCTTGTGGAAGCAATGGAGCTTTCTGAGCATCATGCTCATCGCACTCGGCTCAGCCCTTGCCCCCGACTGCATTTCCGCCTTCTTCGCCCTCCGCCGCATGCCGAAAGTGAAGCTCCGACCCACCTGGGCAGCGATGGGAACCATGCGCCACACCATGGCCTTCTCCCTCTTCGCGTATCTGGGCACAGCCACCAACTTGGTGTTAGGCAAAACCGACCAACTCGTCATCACCAGTGCTCTGGGCGTGGCCGCTATCGCCCTTTATCAATCAGGTGCGAAGGTCGCTGAAGTCTTCCGAGAATTCACCCGCCAAGTTCAGGACACCCTCTCACCTGTGGCTGCCCACTTGCATGCCGGCGCTCAGCACGAAGCTCTCCGAGCCCTCTTGGTGCAGGGCACACGCTGGAGTATTCTCATCGCAACACCATTATATTTGATGTGTGCTTTCTATTTGGATGAATTGTTGCATCTCCTCACGGGCGATGCCGCACTGACCCATGAAACTTGGCTCACCGGACAGATTCTCCTCGTCTGGTATTACACCACCATCCTAACTCATAGCGTGTCGAAGCGCGTCTTCATCATGACCGGCCACGAGAAGAAGCTGATGTGGTTAGGGCTGGCCGAGGCAGGTGCCAATCTCGTGCTGAGCGTAGGACTGGTGATGTGGCTCAAGAGCGTGACCGCTGTCGCTCTCGGTTCTTTAATCCCGACCTTATGGTTGGGCTGGCTCTATCTGTGGCCATGGCAGGCCCGTGAATCGGGCATGAGTAGCCTCGCCCTTTTAAGGAAAACCGTGCTGCCTGCTTGGACAGCCTCACTGCCAGTTCTGGCCGCACTTCTGCTTTTGAAAAATCTACCGCTGATTCCAGATGGGCATCCTCTGCTGGTGTTGTTGAGTGAAGGTTCCATCGCCGGTGTTGTCGCCCTCGTATCGCTGTGGTTCCTGGCCATGAGCCGAGATGAACGGCAAAAAATCAAACGTCGTTTCATCCGCAAGCGCGTCACTAAGGTCTCCGTCGTCATCCCTATATGAAGGACCCTCTCGTCAGCATCATCATGCGCAGTTTCAACGAGGCTTGGGCTCTCGGAGACACCTTAGCTGCCCTGCAATCTCAGGAATACACGGACTGGGAACTGATTGTCATCGACAGTGGCAGCACGGATGGCTCACAGGAGCTGATTCGTGCCGCGCGCCCCGCAGAATTCGTTCAGATACGACCTGAAGAATACAACCCCAGCCGAGTGATGAACCAGGGGATGCGGCTCGCTCGTGGAGAAATCTGCATTTTCCTCAATGCCGACGCCACACCGCAAGGCCCCAACTGGCTGCGGCCGCTGGTTGAAGCGCTTCAAGATCCCGCGGTGGGAGCGTGCTTTGGTCGGCAAATTCCGCGTCCAGATTGTCAGGCTGTTTTCGCTTGCGACTATGATCGCTGCTTCGGTGAAAATCGTGAATCCATACATTGGGATCACTTTTTCAGCATGGTCAGCAGCGGCCTGCGCAAGGATGTGTGGAGTCAACGCGGCTTCCGGGAAGACCTCCAATACGCCGAAGACGACGAATACACGCGTTGGTGTAAGCAGCAGGGTTACCACGTCCACTATGTGCCGGAATCCCTGGCCATGCACAGCCACAATTATACGCCTGAACAAAGCTATCGCCGATCTTTCGGAGATGCGCGCGCGATTGGCCGCGCATGGCAAAGATCCCCACAGGAGTTTCGTTGGCTGAAGACCGTCTTCCTGGGCTTCATCAGCGACTTGCGCCACGACGCTGCGTATTGTCTCCGCCAGCATCGTTTGCGGGAACTTCCGCACGCGCTGCATATCCGCTGGCAGCAGCGCCGGGGTAAGCTGGCTGGTTTTCGCCAGGGCTGGCACGAAACCCACACAGCTTGAGTGAGTGGGGAACCGTTACGTTGCTATAAGCTTGCCCGATCGAGGATCACATTCGCGTTGCGAAGTGATTGACGTGGTCTTCTGGGCAAACGTTCTACCTAGCGGCCTCAAATTGGGCCCAAGGCTCAATAAGTTTACACATCGCACGGCGTCGAACGCTACGCCCTTTCCTCGGAAGGGTTAGCGTTTACAGCACCTCTTTCAACGCCGCAGGTGTGACTGGACTCGCAAGAATGGTCTCAAATCCCGGCAGGACTTGATCTTCCAACTCCGCGTTCAATCCGATCACTCGAACAGACCCGCCACAGAGGGCCGGAAGCTTTTCCACACCCTCCAAATGCACATCGGCGAGAATGAGCGATGCAGGTTGCTGATGCAACGCGACTTCAAGCTCTCCCAAGGACTTTACCAAACGCACATGACATCCTTGTTTCGACAAGAACCCACGAACGATGATCCCGGTCATGCGCTCTTGAGTTAAGACGATGGCTTGTTGGAGCTCTTGCGGAGGCACCTCTGCTACGAAGCGACAGGGTAACACCAAATGGAAATCAGTGCCCTTCCCTTCGACCGTGTTCATCCATAGACGTCCCCCCATGGCCTGGCTGAGTTTTTTGCACAAAGCCAATCCGATGCCCATGCCGCCATGACGACGTGTATTGGTAAAGTCGGCCTGATTGAACGGCTGGAAAAGTATGGTCTTCTGTTCACCGCCAATACCAATCCCCGTATCGGACACTTTAAAGTGCAGGCTAGTGCCCTCGGTGACATCCAAATGCACCTTCACACTGCCTTGATCGGTGAATTTCACCGCATTGGCGATCAAGTGTCTCAAGACTTGACGGACACGGTCACCATCCATCAGGACCTTGGTGGGGCATTTCGGGCTGGTTTCAAAATGAATGCGCAGCCCTTTCTGACGAGCGAGAGGCTCAAACTGCTCCTGCAGTCCAGCCAAGAGCGCACGTGGAGCCACGGGTGTGGTTTTTACCGTAATGCCCGTCGCATCCAACTGACTGAAATCCAGAATGTCAGTGATCATCTGAAGCAACGAATCCCCTGAGCGGCGGATGGTCTCGACGAATTCCGTCTGCTGCTCATTCAACGGGGTATCAGCCAAGATTTCACTCAACCCGATCACCGCATTCATCGGGGTTCGAAGTTCGTGGCTCATGGCCGCCAGGAATTGACTTTTGGCTTGGGAGGCTGCCAGCGCTGCATCACGAGCGATGACTGTCTGCCCGATCGTTTTTTGCAGCCTGCGGTGGTAGCCGGCCATAAAAATGCCGGCGAGGATGGCCAGAAAAACCGAACCGATCGCACTCAATCTCGTCACATGATGCAGTCCGCGTAACTGAAGCTGGTAATCCTTCAGCTCCATATCCACACCGACGACAGCCACGACATTTCGGCGAGAGTCAAATATCGGCGCATAGCCGCTCAAGAAGGTTCCCCAACGGTCCGTGTAAGGTGTCGTGTCCACCGCTGCCACCCCACTGACCAAAACATCCCTCAGCGTGGCGCTCGCTTCATCATAGCTTTCCATGATGTGGGCTTTGTCATCCTGGCCATCATGATCGGCATCTCCGGGCGGTGTCGGATCCAAGACCAAATAGATCTGATCATCTTTTTGGACGCAGGTATAAACGAAGCGAATCATGCCCTGGGTATTCAAGGCATCTTTCATGCGTTCCATGTGCATAATGGCCTGATGATAAGGAGCACTGGCTTCCTGATCCTGGCGCTGAAACTGCCCATGAGTATCCCCATCCACCACCTCAGCGATGCTTTTGGCAGCAGAAATTAGATTGCTTTTGATCGACTCCTCCAGAACCAACTCAGCTCGCTCGTGCACGTTCCAAATGACCGCTAGCGCAGGGACAGCGAAGAGGAGGAAGACCAGCACTCCGACTACGGCGGGATGCCATCCCAGCCAAACGTCTTTCGCCTTGCGGCTAGCCGATGGGGCAGAAAGAACGTTTGGCGGGGAAATGGCGGGGGGCATTGAGGATTCAGTCGAAACTTTCCTAAACTACGCAGAAAGGCACCCCCCACCATCCCCCGCAAATGGGGGGGATGGATTCCCCCCATGTCCCCGCCGTTGGGGGGAATGACGAACGCAGGATGAAACAGCAGACTGACGGCATCCCATTCGTCATGCGCATTCTCGTCCTTACCAATCTCTATCCCCCGCACTACATCGGCGGCTATGAACTACGCTGCCGAGACATCACCGAAGCCCTGCATGCCCGGGGCCATGAGGTGTGTGTGCTAACCTCTGACCACCACATCTCCAAGGCTGATCCCGAACCGGAACGGTCCTACCCAGTGCGGCGGTCACTCAAACTGCACGGGTTTTTCGGGCATCCATGGTTGGGTATTCATAACCTGCAATCTCAGGAGCAGTATAACAACAGCACCCTGATGGCCGCCATCCAGCAATTTGAACCCGACCTCGTTCACGTCTGGAATCTGGGCGGCCTCTCTAAATCTCTAGCCCTCACGCTTCAGCGCCTCAATATCCCCACCGTCTTTGACGTATCAGACCACTGGATCGCCCGCAGCCTCACGGCTGATGTTTGGCTGGACTGGTGGAATCGTCCGCAAGGTTCCCTACCCAGCCGTCTGCTCCGCGGCGTGTGGCAGATCAATGGAACCCGCCAACGCTGGGACCGCACAGCCCCCACCAACCCCGTCCAGCATTTACGGTTCTCCCGCATCTACTTCTGTAGCCGCCGTCTGCGTGACATCACGGAAGAGGCCGGGTATCCCGTCCATCATGGAGCCGTGATCCACTGCCCTGTGGATATCGAGCGTTTTCAAGGCCAGCCCAAACCAGCATCCGCTCCCCTCAGCAAACTTTTATATGTCGGCCGCCTTGCTGAAGACAAGGGCGTGCTCACAGCCCTCAAAGCCCTGCATGCTGTGAGAGGTCGCTTCAAAGGCAGCCTCAGCATCTACGGCCATGGGGATCCGTGCTACGAAAGCATGCTGAAGGATTATGCAGCCACCTATGAACTTCCGGTCACGTTTCATCACGCCACACCAGCTCAGATGCCCGAGGTTTATCGCAACCACGATGCCCTTCTCTTCACCTCAGAATGGGAGGAACCCTTCGCTCTCACGCCTCTGGAGGCCATGGCCAGCGGCTTGCCCGTCATTGGCACAACGACCGGAGGCAGTGCTGAACTCCTGCGCCACGGGGATAACGCCCTGACCTACACTGCGGGCAATGCCCGTGAACTGGCTGCAGAGATCTTAACCCTCGAGGAAGACAACCTCCTGCGTGCTCGTCTCGCCGCTACGGGTCATGCCGAAGTGCGCGAGAAATTTCCACTCCAGACCATTGCCACCCAGATCGAGGATTATCTCCAGGAATCGCTACACAGCTGGAGAGTGTCTTCACTTCCCCAATATCAATGACCTATGAGCAGCCGATTCACACGTGATGGCAGTGCCGCTCTGGAAGCCCGACTGGCAACCATCTGCCGGGATACGACCAAACGCCTCCGCAACCGACTGCCTCCATCTATTCTTGAAGGTATCGCTCTGGGCGGCGGGTATGGCCGGGGAGAAGGCGGAGTTTTCAAAACGGCCACCGGAGATGCCCCCTACAATGATGTGGAATTCTTTGTCTTCGTCAGCGGCCCGCTGCTTCTCCAGCAGCAACGCTGGGGTAAAACGCTTCAACAAACGGCCCATGAGCTCACTGAGGATTACGGGATTGAGATCGAATTCAAGATGCTCACACTGGCCAAGCTGAGGCGCAGCCCCACTAGCATGTTTTATTATGACCTCGTCATGGGGCACCGCTGGGCCCTGGGAGACGACTCACTACTCACCGGCTGCGAGCACCACCGAGACAGCTCCAAAATCCCTCTACATGAGGCCACTCGCCTGCTGATGAATCGCAGCTCTGGGCTGCTCTTCGCCAAACAGCGCCTAACCAAAGACATATTCACCGATGAAGACCGGGATTTCGTCGCTCGAAATCTGGCCAAAGCTCAACTCGCACTCGGAGATGTGCTCCTGGCCGCACACGGCTACTATCACTGGAGCTGTCTGGAACGCCGGAAACGACTGATTGCTCTCGACTTGCCGCTCGTGTCGGCCTTGAACCTGATCCCTCATCACACGGCAGGGGTTATGTTCAAACTTCATCCCACCGTGAGCCAGGCCCCTCGTGAGGAACTCGCCGCACTCCATCACACTCTCACCCAGGCCACGCGAAGCCTATTCTTATGGCTGGAATCACGTCGTTTGCGCCATCCTTTCACCACAACGGCCAGTTATTTGGAAAGCAATCTCGATAAATGCCCGGAAACAGATCCCCTGCGCAATCGTCTGATCAATGCCCGCCAATTTGGCTTCCGTGCCCTGAGCGATACCCGCTATCCGCGTCAACGCCTTCTCCACGGACTCTGCGAGCTCCTCTGGGAAGATCCATCCTCCGAGCCGACCTCCATCGACATTCAAGAATACGAACGCCTTTGGCACCACTTCAATTGAACGGCCATGTTCGAAGACCTTCGCCAAGACATCGACCGCAACCTTGCGGACTACGGCCCGCTTTCACCGGTCAAGCGCTTCCTGCTTTGCCTAACATTGAATAGCATTCATGTCGTTGTGTTGATTCGCCTTCAATTTTGGTGTGCTCGTCATCGTATCCCGACGTTCTTCGTGGCCAAGATTCTCTTCTGGTTCTTCAAGATCGAGGTCAGCAGCAAGGCCGTGATCGGTGCTGGCTTGCGTCTGCCGCACCCCATGGGCATCATCATCGCACCATTTTCGCAGATCGGTCGGAACTGCGACCTCTACGCCGATGTCCGTCTCGTACTTTCCCATGGCCGCAAACAAGGCCCGGTGCTGGAAGATGGCGTATTCATGGGAGATGGGGCCAAGGCAGTCGGCGCCGTGCGCATCGGTCAGGGTGCCACCATTGGTGTCTCTGCCGTGGTCACTCGAGACATCCCCCCAAATGCGGTGGCTGCGGGCATCCCAGCGCGGGTGTTAACTTCATCACGTTCCACAGAGCCATGAACATACTCGTTGTTTATCCCTACATTCCTTTCCCTCTGGATCGCGGCACCTATCAGCGCACGTTTCACCTGCTTCGTGAACTCGCACGCGAACACACCGTGGACTTGATCGCTCTCAGCGAGGAAGGCGAGCGTTTGGAGCAACGTCCCGTCTTCGAAGAGTTTTGCCGTGAGGTCCGCTTCGTATCCTTTCAGCACCCGAAATGGCCGAAGTTACTGACGGGACGTCTTTTCAAAGCCCTCCCCTCCACCATCCGGCACTGGAGTCTTCCGCAGATGGCGCAGGCCATTCGGGAACAACTCAAAACGAATCATTACGACCTCGTGCATGTGTGCGACATCGTCATGGCGCAGTATTTCCTCAAAGAGCATCGCGACATTCCTCTGTCCATTGATCGCAGCCGAGTCGATCTCCAATTTCAACAGCAACAAACCACTCATCACACCCGCTCCTGGAAAGATAAATGCCTCGCTTATGAAAACATGGTCAAGCTCTGGTTCTACGAGCGTCGCGTGGCTAAACGCAGCCAACTCCAGGTGCTCTGTGGACCTGATGATGAAGTGTTCGTTCGGCAGTGGATCAGCCGCAAAGCCCCCCTCAAAGTCGTGGCCAATGGCGTGGACCTCGACTTTTTCAAACCCAATCTCATTCCTGCCCCCCGAGCCGCAAAACCCACCATCCTCTTCTGCGGAGCCATGGACTACACGCCCAACGTGGATGCTCTCCGTTGGTATTTCAGCGAGATCCACGATGGCGTGCGCGCTCAGGTGCCTGACCTTGAAGTGTTGATCGTGGGTAAAACGCCCGTCGCTGAAGTGCAGGCCTATGCTGAAAAGTCAGGCGTCACCGTCACCGGCAGTGTCCCTGATGTGCGCCCTTACTATCAGCGGGCCTGGCTTCAGATCGTGCCTCTACGCATCGGTGGTGGCACACGCCTCAAGATCGTTGAGAGCCTCAGCATCGGCACGCCGGTTGTCTCCACCACCATTGGTGCCCAAGGTCTGAACTTGGACCATGACTCCCAGATCTTACTGGCCGATAAAGCCGCCGACTTCATTCATGAAACCGTGCGGGCTTTAGCCACACCACCCCTCCGGGAAAAGCTTCGTGAAGCTGGCATCCGCACCGCCCAACGCCGGTTTTCATGGAGCCAAATCGGTGCCGACTTGGCCAAGGCTTATACCGAACTGGTCCCTGCTCAGCCCGAGCGCATTCACTTGATGGATATCCCCTTTGACCGGGTGACGATGGCCCAGACGCTTGATCGCGTGGGTAACATGATTACCTCCCGTCAGCCTCACTGCATCGCCACCGCGAATGTGGATTTCCTCGTGCAAGCCAAAGGCGATGGCGATCTACGTCAAATCCTCCATGAAGCCCATCTCGTCGTATGCGATGGCACTCCTCTGGTGTGGCTTTCACGGCTCCTGAAAAAAGCTCTGCCGGAGCGTGTCGCCGGATCAGACCTCGTGCCTCAACTTCTCCGTCAGGCCGAACAAAAAGGATGGAGTGTCTATTTCCTCGGTGGTCAAGAGGCCGTTCTGAAGACAGCAATCCAGAACGTCCAGGCCAAGCATCCCGCCCTGCGCATCGCAGGTAGTGAATCACCACCCTTCCGCCCCTTGGCTCAGATGGATCATGAAGGCATCTGCGCTCGCATTCGAGAAGCCAAGCCAGACATTCTCCTCGTGTCGTTTGGCTGCCCCAAGCAAGAGAAGTGGATTCGTCAAAACTATGAGGCCGCAGGAGTGCCAGTGAACATTGGCGTCGGAGCCACGATTGATTTCCTCGCTGGAGCCATGAAACGCGCTCCCCGCTGGATGCAGGTCTGTGGCCTGGAGTGGGTCTTCCGACTCTGCCAAGAGCCCCGCCGCCTCATCAAACGTTATGCCCTGGACCTCGTTGTCTTTGGCATCGGTGCCTGCCGTGAACTTCTACATAACCGCCGCCCTGCCCACGTATGAAAATCGCCCTTTCTACCAGCGTCATTCAGAGGGGGAAGACCGGGATTGCCCAGTATGTCTTCGCTCTGGTGCAAGCCATGCTCCAACAGGCTGAAAATCACGAGATCTATCTCCTAGTCCTCGAAGAAGATCTGCCGCTTTTCGCCTTCGCCAAAGGCCGGGCCACCCTGGTTCCAGTCAAGGAATCCTGGCGTCCTGCGCTCAAGAACATCTTTTGGCATCAGTTCGTTTTACCACGCTGGCTGAAAGAGCATGGCATCGACGTCCTGCATGTGCCCAGCTACCGCCGTATGGTCTGGAATGCCCCCTGTGCCACCGTCTCGACGATTCACGATCTAGCTCCGTTCCATGTGAAGGGCAAATACGACCTCGCCCGCATGATCTATGGGCGGGTTATCGTCAAGCATCTGGCGCGCAAGCAGGATGCTGTGGTCGCCATCAGCCAGAACACCGCACGAGATATCGAGCGCTTTTTTGGCATTCCGCAGAAGCGGCAAAACATCATTTTAAACGGTCTCGATCACCTGCGCTTCCACCCTGAGTTGGAGATGCCTCAGCAGGAGCCTACCGATCCCTCGGCGGCACCGTTTTTCCTCTACATCTCTCGCTTGGAGCACCCGGCTAAAAACCATGTTCGTCTGATTGAAGCGTTCAATCGGTTTAAAGCCGCGACGGACTCGCCTTGGCAATTGGTCTTGGGAGGCAGTGACTGGCATGGAGCCGAGCACATCCACGCGGCCGCTGCGGCCTCACCTTACTCGAAGGACATTCGCTTTCTGGGTTTTGTGCCGGATTCCGATTTACCCGGCTTGTATCGCCGGGCCGGTGCCTTGGTTTATCCCTCCTTATTTGAGGGATTTGGAATGCCTCCTGTAGAAGCGATGGCCTGCGGCTGCCCGGTCATCAGTTCAGCAGCCGGCTCCCTAACCGAAGTCGTGGGTGACGCCGCTCTCATCATCGATCCTGAAAGCATCGATAGCATTCAGAACGCGCTCGCCATGATGGCGTCTGATCCCAACACCCGCCAGAGATTGATCCATGCCGGCTTTGCCAATTCTTATCGCTTCGATTGGCGCGACAACGCTCGCAAGGTCCTGAAAATCTATCGAAAGTGCGTCCCCTCGCTTGGGGGGGTTGAGGCTAGGGTTGCTGAAAGCGAGACTGAGGACGAAATTCCATCCCACTATGCTCGACCTACTTCAACATTGGCAACTCGTCACGCGGCCATTTGAGGCCACGTGGGACACCCGTTTCTTTTTCCGCAGCACGTCGCACCAAGAGGCGCTCGATCGCCTCGCCTACGTCGTGCAGGAGGGCGGCATGAATATCGGCATGCTCACCGGCGAGATCGGTTGTGGTAAGACGCTGACCCGCGCCGTTCTCCAGGCCAGCCTCCCGGCTCAGGAGCATCACGTCATCGCTCTCGAAAACAGCGGCTTTGCTTTTGAAGATCTCCTCGCGGCCTTGCTACGCCGTTTAGGCCCGCAAGGCCTGGAGATTCCGCCCAGCCAACTCGCTCGGCTGGACCTGCTGGAAACCTTGCTGATCAAGCAAGCCCAGGAGGGTCGTCAAGTCGTCGTGATGTTGGATGAAGCTCAGGACATGTCCATGCAGACCCTGCATGAGCTGCGCTGGTTAACCAACTTGAATGGGGCAGGGCAAAATCTCATCACCATTCTACTCATCGGTCAGCCCAACCTGCGTCCGATGGTGCAGTCCTGCACCGATGTGGATCAGCGCGTCGGGCTGCGCTATCACCTGCAACCCCTCTCGCTGGAAGTGCTGCCCGAGTATCTTGCTCATCGTCTCCATGTGGCCGGGCATCCCCATGGACTGTTGTTTGATGCATCTGCCATCGCTCAACTTCACGAACTTACCCGAGGAGTCCCTCGCACCGTCAATCGTCTCGCTAAGCTGGCCCTGGAATATGGCTGGACGAAAGATGCCCACCAGATTACAGGTTCCCATGTGAATGCTGTAGCTCAAGACATTGCCCTTCATCAGGCCGTGCCTTTGGCTGCTTAATGACTACCCCATCGCCATGGACTCGAATGGTTCAGACTTTAGCCTCAGCGCAGTGCGAGGCAGACGTGGTGTTTCCCCCGCGTCGTCTGCCATTCAAGAAATCCCTTCTGGGGTGTCCATGCCTCCAGCAAGATTGGATCGTGGACCTGCCGAGTTTGAGGCAGGTGGTTCCTCCGGGGGTTTCTCGCTTCCTTTCGATCCGTTGCGGATCGTCGATGCCATTTACCGCCATCTCTGGTGGATGCTTTTGGTTGGTTTGGTCGCTGCCGCAGGTCTTGCCGCCGTCGGCTTGAAAAGGTTTGACACCCATTACATCGCCACGGCTCAGTTGATCAAACAAGCCCCCTTGGGAGCTTTACGTCAGTCTGAGCAGGGGGATCCTTACCAAGCCCACGAACTGAGTCTGCCCACGCTGATCGCGCTCATGCGCGGTTCGGTGCTGATGGAAAAGACCAGCCAACACCTCGGTGGGAAAGTGTCGGAAGGCGTGATTAAAGCGGGCCTACAGATCGTGCCCGAACGAAACAGCGACATCGTCAGAGTCAGCATGACCTCGGATTCCGATGCTGACACCGCGCTAAACATCCTGAGTGCTTACACGGATGAAGTGCTCACCCTCACCCGTGACATCCAGCAGCACGATGCCGCCGAAATGCGCGCCCTGTTGTCCAAGCAAGTCGAGCAGACCGATCTACAGCTCGTTCATGTGAACGAAGAACTGCTCGACTACGCGAAGCGGGAACAATTGGTCGATGCGGATAAGCAGATGGATGCCTACCTGACCGAGCTGGGCAATTTCAACCTGCGTTATGAAACCATCCGACTGGATCGCGAAACCGTCGATCTGAAGATTCAGAGCATCGAACGGGAATTGGCCAAGGTCAGCGTCGCGGCAGCAAAACTACAGCAGGCCCGCGAAGAACTGGCTCAACTGGAACTGCGCTACACCCATGAGCACCCGACGCTGATCGAGGCCATGGAACGCGTGAAGCACATGGAAGCCGCGCTAGCGGGTGACAAACCCAATTTGGATGCACCACCCAAGCCCGGTGAGAGCACCGTCGCCGAGAGCCTCTACCTGGATCTGGTGAAGCTGCGCAGTGAAAAAAACGTGCTCAACGAGCAAATGAGCAAGCTCGAAAAAGTGCGTGATAACATCAACGCCAAGCTCGAACAACTTCCCCGAAAAGCCCTGGAATACGCCAAGATCCGCAGCCGTAAGCAGGCGCTTGAAACCAGCCGCTCACTGCTAGCCGCCCGTGAGCGGGAGGCCGCCGTCCAGGAAGAAAATGCACCTGGCTCCTATCGCCTCCTATCGCTATCCCGACTGCAAGACGTCGCTGTCGAAAGCCCCACTCAAAAGCTCGCCATGGTGACCGCCGCCGGTTTTGCAGGCACTGTCGGTGGACTCGCTTGCCTTGTCGGTCTTATCGCTGGGCTGGATCGCCGAGTGATCAGCCGCTATGATCTCAAACGGGCCACAGGCCTCACCGTCATGGGCAGTCTTGGAGCTAAAGAAAGCTCTCCAGAAGAATGGGCTTTCCAAACGTGGACTAAACTCCAACCCAGCTTACTCATACCCGCCTCAGGTGGAGCCGCCATCTGCGGTCTGCTGATGCCCAAAGCGGAGAGTCAATCTCAAATGCCCATGCTCCTGGCCAAAGCGGCCGCCAGCCGTGGCATGTCCGTCATCCTGATGGCTGCACCTCACTCTGAAACCGCCTCCATCACGGCACCGCTCGAAGGTGCTGTCTGCGAGCCGGAGAGCGTGCTCCAGCACCTGCGTCAGAGCCCCCAGCAAGTCATTCACTTGGTCATGGATGACACCTGGACCTGGACACATGAGCAGCGTCAACAATGGCAGCGTGCGCTCGTGTCCTGGGCACCCGCTCGCGGCACTGTCATCCTCGTCCAACTGGCGTCTCCTGGACGGCCTGAAACTTTGCTCGTCGCGGAAAGATTACCCAATCTCGTCTGGATCGGCCAAAGCGGCAGTGATGAGGTGGAAAGCACCCAAGCTGTCTTGAAAACGTGTCGGGCCGCGGGTTGCAGATTGGTCGGAGCCGTTCTCGATCAAGCCCCACGCTATCGTTTGGGTCTGCTCAATAAGATTACCTTAGCCGCTGCGCTGTTCCTCGGATGCTTTTCATCTGTTCAGGCAGCCGAGTCCCTGACGCTGGGTCCGGGTGATGCGATCAACATCACGGTCATTGGTCAGCCGGAATATGCCCGCACCGGTGTGACCATCGGCCCCGACGGCCGACTCACTTATCTCCAAGCTCAAGGCATCCAAGCCGCCGGCCTAACCATTGATGAGTTGCGTCAAAAATTAAGCTCCGATCTGAGCCGCTATTACAAAAATTTCAATCTGGTGGTCACGCCCATGACTTTCCAGAGCCGTAAGGTCTATGTGCTGGGAAAGGTTGTCAAAAAAGGAGCCATCAATCTCGACCGACCGCTGACTCTCTTGGAGGTAGTGGCCGAAGCAGGAGGGCTGGAAACCGGTCTCTTCCAACAGAACACCGTGGAGTTGGCTGACCTCGGTCGCAGCTTTCTCATACGCGGTCAATCTCGCCTCCCCGTCGATATGGAGGCACTTTTTTTGAAAGGGGACATGACCCAAAATGTCCTCGTTCAGCCCGGGGATTACCTCTACTTCCCTTCGGCCAATTCGAATGAAATCTACGTCATGGGCGACGTCAAAATGCAGGGCACCCAGGGATTGTTAGCGCACACGTCCGTACACAGCGCCATCGCTCAAGCAGGTGGTTTCACGCCTAAAGCGTACACCAAACGCGTTCTTATCGTTCGTGGCTCATTAGAAAAGCCCGAAACCTTTGTGGTGAATATGGATGATATCCTCAGCGCCAAGGAAAAAGGCTTCCGTCTCGAGCCCAAAGACATCGTTTACATCGCCGACAAACCTTGGGCTAGGGCTGAGGAACTTCTTTCTTTTGCCCTCAACGCATTCACGCAAGGTGCGGTGTCAGCTTGGGCTGGTGGCAATGTCGGCCCCCTAATTCAGGAAGCAATTTTACCTACCTTAAGGTAATTTCGCAACTTGCATTCAGCAGATGGTTTGTGGTTAATTACTGCATGGCCACCCCAGCTCCCGAATCCTCCTCTCCTTCTACCCGAGTTCTCCGTGTTGCGGTCGTTGAGGATGATCCGACTCTCCGGCTATTTCTAGAAAAACTAGTAACGAAAAAGGGCAATTTCTTCGAATTCGTCGGCGCTTGGGAATCTGCTGAAGCCGCTGCTGTCACACTGCTCAGTGAGCGCCCTGACGTTATTGTTGTGGATCTCGAGCTTCCTGGGGTTTCAGGCATGGAGTTGATCAAGCAGCTCTCCCCTCGCCTGCCGAACACGGCCTTCGTCGTGCTTACCATTCATGATGATCCGCAGAAGGTGTTTGCGGCTCTTCGTTCGGGGGCCAACGGCTATCTGCTCAAATCGGCTCGCCCCGCGGACATTGCCGCCGGTATCCGGCAGGCCAGTGAAGGCGGTGCGCCTCTGAGTCAGGACATCGCTCGGTTGCTCATCCAGTCCTTCCAAGAAGAACCGGCCAAGCCCGAAAAGAAAGAGATCCCCGGCCTCACGCCACGTGAAACCCAGATCCTCGAACTCCTGGCCCATGGCAAGGTACCCAAAGAAGTGGCCTATGAACTCCACCTCAGCTACGAAACAGTGCGGGATTATCTGAAATCCGTGTATCAGAAACTCCACGTGCGCTCCCGCACGGAAGCTGTCATCAAATACCTGGAGCATAACCCCTAATCACCCTCATCTGCGGGGATTGTTGATACAGTTCGTTAGGCCATCATGCATCTCGTCATCGTTGATTTCTTGTTGAATTCAAAGGATGATGCGATGGCATGATTCTCACCGTGAGGGATTGTGTCATCGCTTTTTACTTTCCAGACTTCTCATTCAGCCGTCATCATGTCGTTCCGTCACGTTCTACTGTGCGCAGGCTTGTTGAGTTGGGGCATCTCCTGCACCAGCACGAAGAGTCAGTTTGATCCTCGCGATGACACCTCATCGGCGATTGATCCTGCCTTCTCTCAAGCTGCTAAGGAATCTCCCCCAGCGAGCATGCTCCAGGCGTCTGCGGAGGAGTTCAAACTCGGGCCCGGAGATAAACTCGACATTGAGATTCTAGGGGAGACAGGCTCACGCGCGGAGACCTTCGTCACACCGGATAACAAGGTGTATTACAATCTGCTGCCTGGCCTCGATGTCACCGGTCATACCACCGGCACTTTGAAAAAGCTGCTCGATGAGAAACTCACGCAGTTCTACAAGCATCCGCAGGTTACCGTCAATCTCGTGCAAGCGGTTAGCCAGCGCATCTGGGTGCTGGGCCGGGTAAATCAGCCTGGTATCTACCCCATCACTCGCCCTCTACGTGTCCTGGATGCGGTCACTCTAGCAGGGGGGCTTTTCACCTCGCGTTTCACCGGCACTACGGAGGAACTGGCAGATCTCGCCCATAGCTTCGTCGTCCGCCAGGGTGCACGTTTACCGGTCGATATGGCCAAGCTGCTCCGAGATGGTGACCTCAGTCACAACATCTATCTCCAGCCCAACGACTTCATCTATCTGCCCTCTGCACTAACCAACGAAGTGTATGTCCTGGGAGCGGTGATGGAGCCTCGCCCTGTGGGTTTCATGAACGATATGAATCTCATGGCCGCGCTCGGTCGTGGCTTAGGTCTGCGGCCAGATGCGGATCTCCGTCGGGTCAGCATCATTCGTGGCTCGCTCTCCTCACCGAAAATCGCGACCATCAATGCCGCAGATATCTTGAACGGCAAGGCCACCAACATCCGTCTTCAACCCGGAGACATCGTCTTTGTACCAGGCGCAGGGCAGATCTCCGGTATGAACATTGCCAAAGAGGCTGTGAACACCTTCGTCCGAGTAGTAGCTGCGAATGAAGGTAGCAATGCCGCCTTGGGTGACACCAGCTCAGGGGTCGGGCTCAATATCAACGTCGGCGGTTCAGGTTCTTCCAATTGATATGCCCGATGCGAAGCCCATTCGACCTCTGCTCATCGCGGAGGGTGCTAACCCCACCCTGACCAGCGCATCGCTCGTCGGCTGGTCCTGCGCACGAGCCATCGCTCAGGTTACCGATGCCCACATCGTCACCGAGTGGCGAAATCGCGATGACTTCCTAAAGGCCGGTCTCGTCGAGGGCCAGGACTTCACCGCCATCGATATCCGGCGCATTCAGAACCTTGCGTGGCGCACGACCAAGCTGCTCAGCCGTGGTGAGCACTTTAGCTGGAGCCTGTATGCGATCTTTTCCAATCTCGTTTATCCTTTCTTCGAGCGTGAAGTTTGGAAGCAGTTTGCGGGGCGGCTCAAAGCCGGTGAGTTCGATCTCGTGCATCGCATCCTCCCCCTCTCTCCAACCACGCCGAGTTGGATTTCCAAGCGCCTGCAGGAGATCGGTGTGCCCTGGGTATTGGGTCCCTTGAATGGGGGTGTGCCTTGGCCTCACGGCTTTGACGATGTGCGTAAGCTGGAAAACGATGGGGCTGGTCGTCTGCGCGCCCTTTATCGTCTCCAGCCTGGCGTGCAGCGCACGCGCCGGGATGCCCAAGCCATCATCACCGCAGCACGCACAACGCTGCGTGAGATGCCAGAGCCGCTCCACACTCAGTGCGTCTTTATCCCTGAAAATGCCATTGATGCCCAACGCTTTGATCTCGCCCCCAGCCTCCCCCGCTCCCCTGGCCCGCTCCAGGCCGCCTTCGTAGGTCGTCTCGTGGCGCTCAAAGGTGTGGACATGCTCATCAACGCGGCCGCCCCCTTGGTCCGCGAGGGAAAGCTACGCCTCGACATCATCGGAGATGGTCCAGAGCGGGAACGCCTGCAAAGCCTGGTGCAACAGGAGGGTATCCAGTCCGGAGTCCGGATGGAAGGCTGGGTGGATCACAGCGTGCTACAGCCTCGCTTGCGCGAGAGTCACGTCCTTGCTTTTCCAAGCATCCGAGAATTCGGCGGCGGTGCGGTTTTAGAAGCCATGGCCCTCGGCGTGCCCCCCATCGTCTTGGATCATGGAGGACCACCGGAGCTCGTCCCTCCGACAGCCGGCTTCGTGTTACCCCTCGAAAGTCGGCCACAGATCGTGCGTGATCTCGGTGCTTTGCTTGCGCGTCTGGCAGAGGCTCCTGAGCAGCTCGCCCCTTATTCCGCCGCCGCGCAGGCACACATCCGACGCTTTTACACCTGGGAAGCGAAAGCGCAGCAAATGCTGGAAGTCTATCGCTGGGTGCTGGGTCAGCGTCCCGATAAACCTACCTGGGGCATCCCCATGGGATTTGAATAAAGGCTCTAGTGGGGAGATTTCACAGATCTTGAGGCTGGCATCTGGCGACGATTCATCTCCATCCCGGCCACCACGCCTGCGAGCATCAACCATTGCGACAGGTTCTTCGTCTGTGTCAAAATACGCTCGACGGTGCCATGAAGGTAACAGATGCCTAGAGCCACCAAGAGTCCAGCAGCGACGGCCCCCATGAGCGTGCCTCTCTGTGCCCAGGCATTGCGGAGTGCCCACCAGAGCGTCATGAGGATGAACAAGATGAAACTCCCAAAACCTAACCAGCCCGTTTCAGCCAGCCACAGCCAATAGAGGCTTTCGGTCAGCGGATTAGCATAGTAATTTTCATCGTAGATCGTGAACCCACGATCGCGATCCCATTCTTCCAAAATCTCGCTGTAGAGATCTCCACGTGGTCGGCTATTCGCGATGCCGAAGTTGTTCCAGCCGACGCCCGTCATGGGATGGTCGTGCAACATCGCAGCGCTTTGTTTATTCAAAATGTCACGCAGATCTTCCTCGACCGTTTCGCTGCTCGCAGCGACTTCGTTCAACCGAGCCTTGAATGAATCGAGCGCGAAGAGAAACACGAGAGCTGCCCCCAAAGCTCCGAGCAGTGTCAGACTGGCCACCCGCACCCCTCCACCTCGTAGCCAGGCCAAGCTCATCATCACCACAGCGCCTGCGGCATAGGCGGCTAAGGCGGCACGCGACACCGAAAGGATGATGCACAACCCCGCCCCTCCGAAACCGGCCAAGCATAACCCAAACAAGGCCCCTTTCACCCGCTTATCCAAGAGTGTGGCGAACACTGGAATGGCTCCCAAATAACACCACATCGCCATCGGATTTTGGTGCTCAAACCATCCTTTCACCTGCCAGGAGCCATCCAAAAGGCGCATTTTAAGGCAGAGCAACCCATGATGAAAAAGAGCTCCCGCCAGCGCCCCGATTGCCCAACGTAGATCGTCTTCATCTCTCAAATAAAGCGCCGCTGCCGCGAAGATGAGCGCTCCTTTCACAAACCTTGTCGCAGCCATCAGCGCATAGGTCGGCTCATAGCTGCCAAAGGCTGAAAACAAGCACACGAAGCACCAGCCTAGATACAACCAAAGCCCCGGAGGAGAACCTCTCCTTCCCTGCCCGCTCGAACGGCTTACGGCGAAAATCAACGCGATGGCAAGCACTTCGATCAATGAGATTTCATACCCTTTGGTGTGCCCCCGATAAGTCTCGATGCTGCCGAGC
Organism: Prosthecobacter debontii; assembly: GCF_900167535.1. Classification (NCBI taxonomy): domain Bacteria; kingdom Pseudomonadati; phylum Verrucomicrobiota; class Verrucomicrobiia; order Verrucomicrobiales; family Verrucomicrobiaceae; genus Prosthecobacter; species Prosthecobacter debontii. Next base: position 322,664 of record NZ_FUYE01000005.1, on the reverse strand, counting down.
ATCATCATGAAATTCCCAGGCCTCAAAGCAGTCATGACGATCATCGTGGCAAACACCGCCCGCTGCCAGACACGGCGTGGCCCTAACCACAAACCAAGCAAAGGCGCCAAGCCTGCATAGGCGCCTAGAGCGAGGATGAATTTGATCAGGTCTTTCATGAACAATACTAGCATCGTCTCTTTAAAGAGATCTGCCTTCCCCTCAAATGCGGGCCTGTCCTGCGGAATCAGGACGGGGTATCTCCATCCACAGCCAAGCCTGAACCACCGTGAAAATCCCCCCCCTCTCCTCCCTTAGTCTAGCAGTCATCTCCTTGATAGTGGCTACAGCCGCTCCTGCGGCCGTCATCATCACCTATGCCGAACAGCCAGATGCCACGACCTCATCACTCATCGGCACAGATGTTTTTACTTTCGACAACCTAAAAACTGGCGTGAATACGAATGTCAGTTGGGCGGGGGTGGGCACCTTCGATCAGCTCTACATCAAGTCTGCGGATGCCTACGGAGGTGCCGCGACAGAAACCTCTCCCAATGGTTCCCGCTATTCTTTGCAAGGTGCTGGCACTCAAGTGCTCTCCAGCACGTTGACCTTGGACACGGCCAGTTCCTATTTCGGTTTCTGGTGGTCCGCTGGCGATCCCTACAACGTCTTGAGCTTTTATAATGGCGATACCTTGGTGGGTCAGTTCACCACCGCCAGCTTGATGGCACCTCTGCCAGATGCCTATGATGGTAATCCTCTCAACCGCGCCATCAATGGCAGCGAGCCTTATGCCTTCATCAACTTCTTTGGCGATAGTGAAACCAGTTGGGACAAGATTATCCTCACCAACAATCAGGCCTCCGGCTTCGAATCCGACAACTACACCACCCGAGTCGAGGCCTGGGACCCGCTCGTGGACGGTGCCCTACCAGGTGTGCCTGTAGCTCTGGTTTCAGGGAAAGACACCCAACTCGTTAGCTCTGCCGATCTCGAAGGCACCCTCTGGAGCGCCGCACCTGGTGCCCCGTTACCCCCGTTCTCGTTGCTCGCCTTTTTCGGTCTCGTGGTCATCGCTCGGAGTCGCCACTTGCTCGTTCGCCAGTCGGCCGCGGTTTAATGAAACACTGACTCCCGCGCCCTCCATGAACATCTGCCATGAACTCTCCTAGTCCTTGGTTCAATAATCTCAGGCTTCTCGCTACAGCGGCGATCTCGGGATTGCTTCTGGCAGGTGCTCCTCGATACGACGGATTCACGGATCTCACCCGACCTTTCATCGTGGGATTACTTCATCTGTTCGGCGCGCCCGCTTCGGACTCCGCTGAAGGTTTGACGGTAGGTCGCTTGACCGTGCCTTGGACTCAAGACTGCTCAGGCATCAATCTTTTGGTTATTCTCTTGAGCCTCACCGTTTGGATTCATCGTCATGCGCCGCCCGATCGACGTTTCTGGCTCCGCCTCGCGGCTGTCTTTCCAGCCGCGCTTCTGGCAAATGTTTTACGAGTGTTCTCTCTACTGGCCTATCGCCATTTGTTTTTTCCAGCCGTAGAAAGCCCGCAGCTTCATTACTTTCTCGGCTTCCTCTGGTTGGTGCCCATGATTCTCTGCCTGACGCCAAATCAGAATCGTAGCATCAGCGTGCGGAGTTTGGAGACCCTCCATGCAGCAGCGATTCTCGCTTGGTTATCGCCCATCATGGCAGGCATCGGCGGACTTTGGATCACTACCGCGGCTCTGTTGCTACTCTCACAGTGCCAGTTCTCCACCGACCACAAGTCATGGCGTATCGCTCTGACCTTGGGCTGGGCTCTCGCAGGTTTGGGTATCGGTTTGGTGAGCCTGGAATCTCTCTGGCTTCCCTGGCTGCTCATGTGCCCTCTGATGTGGCCGTTCGCCAGCCTTCAGCGTCCATCGATTTGGCTTACTTTAGCAGCCACACATCCTTTCCTGACGCTGATGCCAGGCGGTAAAGGGATCGCAGCGATCGGCATCGCTTGGCTTCTATGGCAAAGTTTTAGTTTGTCACATCCCTCTGCGTTCTCGGCCAATCTTCAACTCGACATTCGCTTACCGATTCAGGGCGTCGCCGTGCTGGCGCTTTTTTTACCTTTTACCGCCTCCTCCTTCTTAGCGGGGCGTTATCCGCCGCTGATGCCTCCTTCTGAACTGGTCATCTCCTCCCTCGGAGCCCAAGGCTACGAACTTAGACTACCCGATCAAGAGGCCAACATCCGCACGGTCTGGTATGCGGCTCAGAATAATGACCGACATCACACCGTGCAGGTTTGCCTGAAATACCGCGGGCGCGATCTCGATCTCTCCGCCGATGATGCCGAGGTCTTCACTGACGGGCATCTGTGGTTACGCGAGTATTTCATTCAAGACGGTAAGCTTTTAAGCAGCTATTCATCCTATGCTAAAAACACACTCGCTCCCCGATCCCACCCAGGCGCTCACATTATCTTCGTGACGTCACAGAGAAGCATGAGTGCATCGAAGTTTAACCAAAAGTCTCACCATTTGGCCGCGGCGCTGCATGAACGCTTGCGTCAGACGCCCTCTGCTTCCGAATCTTCCATCGCCTATCAGCCATGAGATCGATCTTCTCTCCCAGTCGCCTCAGTGTAGGAGTGCTCATTCGCTTTGCCAATTCGGCAGAGACACTACCCGCCGTGCTGGCCGCCTTGAAAAATCAGACCTTGCCTCCTGATGTCATCTTGGGTGTGGCCAATCAAAGCACCGACGGTTCGGCCGATCTCCTAACCGAGGCGGGTGCCTGCATCGTCGAGTGGAAGGAGGCCTATGAACACAGCCGTGTGCTGAACTACGGCCTGCATTACCTCACGACGGATCTCGTGCTCATTCTGAGTTCCCATACCGTGCTCAACTCCCCAGAAGCGATCGCTCAGATGGTGGCCTGCTTTCAAGACGAGCGTGTCGCCTGTGTGAGTGCCTGCTGGGACTCAGACCCTTACTATAGTGATGCCGTGACCTGGGACGAGCTCAAACGCCGCGGTCTGCGGTTCGGCTCCATCTACAGCAACAGCATGGGCATGATCCGCCGCAGCCTTTGGCGGCAAAAGGCCTTCGACGAGAAACTGCCCACCGCAGAGGATTATGATTGGGCCATTTCCCAACTGCAAAAAGGCAAGATCTGCCGTCGGTTAAATCTGCCTTTCAGCTATCGGCGGAGTGGCAATGTCCGCGATGCCGAGTTTGCCCAAATTGTCTTTCAATTCGCGCGCAAGTATCGCCTCAAGGTGGCTTGGCTTGGAGTTGTGGGCAGCCTCAAACACCTTTTGAAACGCCCCTCCAGTGAGGATACTCGGGCCGTGAAAGAACGGCTGAAAGCTTGGCGCACTCACATTTGGCTTCAAGTCACGCATCATCACGCGACTTGAACAGCCAAAGCCGAGACGTTCACTTCATCGGCTCCATGTAATAGACCCCGGTGGTCATGGCAAAGGCATTGGCCACAGGCATGCGCTTGAGAGCATGTTCCGCACCCCACGAGTCCGTGTAGAGGATCTCTGAGGTCTTCAGATTGTAACCGATGATGAGGCGCATGTGACCGCCAGAAGCCTGGGGAATCTCTGGCTCGGGTAGAAGACCGAGCATCACTCCCCACATGACAGGCACCCCCTCATCGATAAGACCCGCGATACTCCGCTGAAATTTGCCAAAGCCGGATCGGTCGCGCTCCGTGCGGGAGGTCTTCAGCACCTCTCCATCCATCGCTCCGTAGATCTCATCGATGTAGATGGTGCCGTTACGAGGCTCTGCACTCACTTCACGCTTACTCGCCCGTTTGGCTTCACGGTTGTAATCCCCCACCATGTCCACAAACTTTTTGTATTCCCAATTCTCCACCACACGCACCCGCACTCGCAGCCGACCTTCAAGTTTATTGAGAGCCTCATACATCTTGCTCGGACTGGTTCCGCTGCCATCTGACGTATCCGCCACCTGCGCCATCTCATGCTGGTCCACTGGGATGCCGTAATACTTGAATACACGCTCTGCGGTAGCGACTGCACAGTAGCCCTTGGGCCCTTGATCCACCATCGGCACATTGGCGATGAACACATCTCCATTGGCCTCATGTTTCACATTGGCCACCAGGGCTTGCTTCGACACCATGGGCAGACGTGCGTTCGCCGTTGCAAGCGGGGCTCCAGTCTTCGCCACAGGTGCCACACGCAACCGGATGAACTCAGGCCGGAACTCAATGCCGCGAGAACGCATCTCTCGCTGAAAGCTATACTCGAGCAAATAAGCCGAGGGTGGTTTCATCCACACAAAACCCTCTGCTGCCACCGCGCTCGTTTTATCCTTACCTCGCTCTGTTGAGGGCACGGCCAGCTTCTTACTGATGCTCTCTTTCAACTGGCTTACAAGACCTTCGAAGCGTTCCCGATTGAGCGTCTGGTCCTGGGTATCACCACGATTGAAAATGGAAAAACTCATCCGCGCCGGATTCCCCTCTGGGGAAAATTCGATGATCGCCTCATTGAGCGGCACCGCCCCCTCCCACAAGCTCAGTCCAGGGCCAAAAAAACGTGCCTGATCCCGCCGCTCTGAAAGCCATTGAAAACGCGACGAAGCGAACTGTTGCTGAAACTGATCCGCCGTCATCTGCCAGACGGTGTCCTGCATCAAGGGATCCAAAGGCCTCTTTGGAGCTTCCTGAGCCATCGTCTGCGTCCCCACCGAGAACGCCAAAAGGTATAGGAGAGAAAGTGCTGTCCTCATGCGGTTGTTTAGAATTAACGAATGGCAATGCCATTCTTTGGGACAATCTCATACGAAAAGGGATGAAAAAAACTCATTCAAGACACGAAGTTCCTGAATGAGTTGACCGGATTTATGGCTTGAGCCCTAGGCACAGCCTTCTGACGGGCTCGCTGAGCAGATGCGCCTTAGTGCTTGGCGTCTTCTTTCTTTTCACCATGGGCTTCAGGGGCCGCATGAGCCTCAGGCTTAGCGTGCTCACCTTTAGCTTCCTCAGCGTGATGAGTGTCACCGTGATGCTCATCGCCATGGCCTTTGTGCATGCCTTCATGCAGCACTTGGGTCTCTTCCCAGGAGTGCTTGTCACAGGAAACGGAGGCAAAAATCAGAGCGGCGGCAGCAAGGAGGGCGGCTGGAGCAGTTTTCATGAATGGGGAGATTCCATCCTAGAGCTAGTTCAGCCGCCTGCAATCACCTTTTGCCACCCGCCATTATCCGCAGACTCCCCTTTCTGTCAGGTTGCCACGGCAGATTTCCCATTTACCATCTATTCTTCCCCCAAAAAATTTCCCGCCCTACATGGCAGATCATACCTTCCGTTTGTCCTCCGGACGCTTGCTCGGTTACGCTGAGCACGGTGATCCGCAGGGGACGCCATGCTTTTACTTTCACGGGTGGCCCAGCGCGCGCGTGCAAGGAGAGCTGATGGACGAGGCGGGGAAAAAATACGGACTGAGAATCATCTCGCCAGATCGGCCCGGGATCGGACTGTCGGACTTTCAACCCCATCGACAGCTCAGCGATTGGCCTCCCGTTTTGTCGGAGTTAGCCGCACATCTGGGCATTGATAAATTTCATGTCATTGGCTGGTCGGGAGGCGGCCCTTATGTCTTGACGACAGCCTTAGCCATGCCAGATCGGCTGCTCAGCGCCACCATCGTTTGCGGGGCACCTCCCCTCACATTCCTAGGCTATGAGCACATGTTTTGGGTTTACCGCTTGATGATCCGGCTCCGCCATGCCTTTCCCACGGTCCTTGGGCTTCTGCTCCGTGCCGGAGAACGCATCTGCCAGGGGCAGCCGGATCGTGCTCCGCTCAAGTGGTTCATGGGCATGCTGGGAGAAGCCGACCGCAAAGTCCTCTCCAATCCGACCACCTTTGCCGTCATCCGTCAGGGCATTCTCGAAGCCCTTTCTCGTGGCCCCAAAGCCGTTATTGCCGATGCAGATATCTATCTCTCGGAGTGGGGCTTCGAGGTCAGCTCCATCACCCCGCTCATCCACTTTTGGCATGGCAAGCAGGATCGCAACATCGCCTGGCAATACACCGATAAGCTGGCCAGCATCATGCCTCACACCACCACCCGTTGGTTGGATGAAGAGGGACACTACTCCCTCCCCATTACCCATCTCGATGAGATCCTGCGCCAGGCACTCAATCTCCCGGAGCCGAGCTAATCACTCAGAGCCTGGGTTCATCACTTCCACAAAGTCCGAAAAGTGATCCGCTATCGCCTCCTGGTCTTCAGGCGCACACCGCAGCCGGATGACTCGATGCCCATTCGCTTCGTTCAACGGCTCTAGGTAAAGGGTCAAACCATCGTCATAGGGCACGAAATTATACCGGACGAAGCGCCAAGTTTCTCCCACCAGATGTTCCTTCCGATCATAATCGACAAACGCGGCCTTCACCCGATAGATCTGGCCCGGCTTCAGTGAAAACGCTGTAAATGAATTCGGCATGGCTTGAATAACAAAAACGTTTCACCGCAAAGCCTGCGGCGGTTGAAAGGTATGATCTGAGACCAGTTTGACTCCGCAGTGACTGCAATACCCAGTCGCGACCGCAATGGCCATGGCCTGAGCATGCACCATCTTGTCACATGAAGGGCAATTCAAACCAAAGGAACGCACCCGCCTTTTAAGCAGATACACCATCAAGGGGAGGTTACCGATCAAAACCACCATGAACAATCCAAGCCACGCGGGTTTGACCCACACAGGCAGTGTTGCATTACTTTCGATCCAATTGACGAAGGGCACATTCGCGAACAGAAAACCGAAGAAAAGGATCAAGAAAACAATGGAGGATCTCGACTCCGCTTTTACACACTGATCCCGTCTCTGCTTGAGCTCCTCCAGGGAAATAGGCCACTCCGCTTGGGTATATCGGAAAGATCGAATCATGAGTGAGATCCAAGCATCGGCTCGTGTTGTTTCCTATTATAAAATGCTCCTCGGAATGCATTCCCACTTCATTTTGTCAAGAAGCCCAACCTTGGGAAGAGCCTTCGCCGAGTTGAGCATTCATCCAACGACTTGACGTGCGATTGTCGAAATCAATCTCCTGCCCTAAAGGCAGTTAGAGGTCTTTAAAATTCGGATTCCAGACGATCTCCCAAACATGGCCATCCGGATCTCGAAAATAACCGGAATACCCACCCCAGAAGGTGTCATGGGCCTCCTTCACAACGCTCGCGCCCGCCTGCCTTGCCTGCTGCATGATGGCACCCACTTCCTCCCTCGTCGCCACATTATGACCGAGCGTCATATCCGTGGATGATGCCGGGCTTTGTGGGAGACCCGTATCGTAAGCGATGCTGCTGCGTGGCCAGAGCGCGAGTTTCAGTCCCGGCTGAAGATCGAAAAAAACCACTGCCCCATGCTCCAACTCCTGACCGATAATCCCCTTCGTGGAAAAACCCAATCCGTCCCGATAAAAGGACACAGCGCGTTCGAGATCATCCACGCCCAGGGTGATGACAGTGAGGTGAGATTTCATGGTCGCGAATGCCTGATGTCAAAAAGCTCTTCATTAGCACTCTTATCTTTCATGACACCACAGAGAGACGAAACTGAGCCCCTTCTTTCACGGCGGCATCCAAGACACGGATGAACTCGGAAAGTTCTTCCAGAAGGTAAGGCACCGCATCGGGATCACTCAGAGATTCAGGATCATCTTTCAGATGCGCGTGCAGTCGCGTCCAGGTTTCTTCGCCTGCTGTGGCAGCAAACCAATCCGTCCAGGGTCCAAGAACCTCATCCAGTTCCCAAGGTGCCCCCTCATAACCCTCCGGCGCCTCGCGGCAATCGCTGAAGTCAGCAAGCGATGCCACGCCGAGTTCACCCGCCAGCTCATCCAATTCCTCAGCAAAATCCAAGGTAGTGCTGCCATCAAAATCGAAGTTGAACTTCGTGGTCTTAAGTTCTGGGAGAAAAACAGGGATGATACCGAGACTCATAGATGCATGGATTGGAATGGGAGAAACATCGCCTCACGGCTAATGGCAGACAGATTCGGCAACGCGAATGATGCCATAGGTCATCACCGTATGAAAAGCTCCGTCTTTAAAGACTTCATCCACCAACACGCCTTCACGGGTTAGGCCTGACTTTTCCATCACCCTACCAGAGGCGGGATTCCCGGCGATGTGACAGGAATTGATCTTGTGATAACCGAGCCCCTCAAACCCATATTGAATCACGGCTTTTGCAGCTTCTGTGCAATAGCCCTGTCCCCAAAACGGAACGCCGATCCAGTAACCCAGCTCGGCTCTTCGATGTCGCTTACAAGCGACGAAGCCGATTGCGCCGATCAGTTCTCCCGTCACTTTCAGCACCACCGCCAGATTGACCGCCTCCCCGCTTTCAAACAAAGCCGGATGCGAAGCGATCCAGGTCTCCGCCATGCCCTCCTGATAGGGATGCGGCACATTCTGCGTCGTCGCGGCAATCTTCGGATCCCCAGCCAACGTCCTCACCCGTTCCGCATCGGAGAGATCAAAAGGCCGGAGAATCAGCCGACCTGTCTCAAGGGTGGGTAAAGAGGACTCTTGCGTCGGATGATTCTTAAACGGCATGGTAATGCCCCAATAGCACATGATCCATCCAGCGAAATCAATGATGTTCGTAGATATTTTGTTGAAACCAAATCTTTTAACCCGCCACTCCTGCCCAAGCCAACAGATCAGATCCTATCCGATGTCATACCTTTCAGCAAAAGTGCTCATGTCAGGATAAGCTCTCAGCGCCCCATGAGGATGGATGGTGATGAACGGGGGAGGCACCTGCCGCCAAAATCGCTGCCAAAAGTGCACCATCCTTGAAGGGGGGCCCCCTCGCTTCAGCGCCTCTCTCAAGGATCGCTCAAAACGAGGAAGAATGCGCTCCACCCAACGCCTTCCATCATCCACGGAAGCCGGACAACAGCCAGAGCAATACTCAAGCAAGCTAAACCCAGCCTGCCTGTCATGGCTCCAAGAACGGAACCACCCCACCTGCACTCTAAAGGTAGGCGGGGTCAGCTCATCGAGACCAAAGATATAAAAACCCGCCCCCAGGGTGACATCGTCCAACGGTAAGTGGCTAGCATCCAAACAGATCCCCCCGTCGGCGAACTTCGGGCCTATCTCGTAAACCCCACACTCCACCAGCCGAAAGCGACCCTGGTGGCTCACGGGTTCTTGAGCAACCGACCAAACCCTCTCGAACATAGGAAAGCAGGCCTCGGCTATCTTTTCCGTCAGAGTGGTCATGAGGTTTCTAAATCTCTGCAAACGTCGAAACCGAGCCGGGCTTCGGATGTGAATGTGATCTCACCTCCCACTCCCGAGCCAAAAGCGCAAAGACATACTCGCTGGTCCACGTGCCCTTGTAGGCTCGGTGCTCCACATGATGAGCCTCCTGCCGGAATCCCAGCCGCCTGAACAAGGCAGCTGCCGGCACGTTCAGGACATCCGTCGTGGCGAAAATCCGGCGGGCAGATCGCTCGGTAAACAAATAGTTTAGCAAACACTCCAGTGCCTCGGTCGCATACCCCTGTCCTTGCCAATCAGGCGCAAAAGTGACGCCAATCTCAAACTGACAGGGCTCGTCAGCGAGACAGTGCAGGCCGAAGTCGCCGATCATCTGACCTGTCCTAGTCTCGACGACAGCCACCTGAAGCCATGTGCCCGGCATACCAATGTCACGATCCTGCTGATCGTGGAGAAGACGCGCCGCGTCCTCGGGGCCATAGGTCTCCCATGACTGATACCGAGCGACCTCAGGCAGCGAACGATAGGCACAAAGGGACTCCGCATCGGCTCTCTGCAAACGCCTGAGTTGCAACCGGCGAGTGGGCAATGAGATCGGAAATGGCAGGTTCTTGGGTGAGATGCTCATGGGTTGTCAGAGTCGCTCGAGCACTCGCCACCGGCACTTGGTTCGGCTTGAACAGATGTCAGGCACCCTCCGACGACCATCCCGATAAATCCAATCGCCGAGTGGATCAGCCAAGTATGGAGTCCCTCCTTCTCAAAGTAGCGCGCATAGTCTTCATTGCTTTCAAAGTGCACCGCTAACCCTCCCTGTTGGCGGAACTCTTCAGGGAAATCGGCTCCCGTTTCGCGAATGGCCTCCATAAACGGTACCTCGAGAATGTCAGTGATGCTCGCCCCACCCGTATGCAGGAAGCGATAAGATTCGACCCCGGAAAACTCTAACCAAGTCACTCGTTCGGGTTCGCCTCCACGGATCAGATCAAGAACGATTGATCTCCCGTAATCGCGAACCGTGTAGCCACGAAGCTGGAAATCGTGATCCTCGAATCCTTCTACAAGCTGGGACGAACTCATCGATATGTTTTGCCCAAATGTCTAGGCCGTGGCGACGGCGAGCGCAAGACTAGGATCATGTGACTGACGGCTGCGAGCCTTGCCTCCAGTGGGGTAATGAGCGATGCAAGGTCGGCCCCATGGTTAGGCTTTTTCATGAAGTTTCGATCCCATTCGTTGGATCACTCTGGCTACACGCAGACGATTCCATCTTTGGGTAAGCAGAGGATAGACATGAAAAAATAGGGTGATCACGGCAAAAGAGAGTGCGACCGCCACATGCCCGGTCATGGCAGATCCGATGGAGAAACCTAGTGTCATCACCCCCCCGATCAGGTGGGCACCTTCGGCAAAATTCATTTGTCTCAGCAGGTTTTCGAGGCCCGATCTCTGGCCTGTCAGCCGGATGGCAGGATTAAGCCAACCCAGCGGGCTATGCCGCAACAACCAACAGAATGCCTCAACGCCAACCCAGCGGTAAACCTGGCCAGAGCGTTCCCATGACGCAAAACGAAAATGCCAAGGGTTCCTGCGAAGGAGCGTGTTTTGAGTGAAGAGTCCGACAAATCCACTAACAACCCATGAGACCGCAAAAGCAAAGCCCATCGGGTGCTTGTCAATCTGAGGCACTGCCATAACCATGCTGACACTCGCAAGAGCAGACAACACCCAAACGGTCCACATCCACTTTGCTTTTGCCTTCGCATCGATAGGGGTTCGCCACGCGTTCATACGAGATGGAGACCTAACGACTAAGCGGTGGCGGCGGCGAGCGCAAGACTCCGCTGAGATGACCAACGGCTACGAGCCGTTGTCACCAGCATTTTGTTCGGCTTCCTCCTGTGTCTTATCTTTGAGATAAGACTGGGTTGCGGTGACATATTCGAAAAAAGAGCAGCCAACGCGGACGAGCCCGATGCATATCCACATGACAAATGTGTAGATGATCAAAGACCACTCCGGCCCTGAAGTCCTCAAAAGCCAGAAGACGGGCTGAGAAATGGGAGCGGTGGGTCGCCAGATGGCAAAAAGCAGAGGACCGAGAAAAAGTCCCGCAAATGCACCCAACATCCATACGATCTGGCAGATGAATCCGACAATGATCCCGATACGCTGAATCAACTCTCGATGCTTCTCCGGTGTCACACGTAGAATCCAAGGCAACTGCGGCCGAGCCGTTGAAGAGATCTCCAGAGTGTGGTGCTTCATAAGACGATAGATGACCTGCCAGTGTTAGGCGAGCATGGAAAAGGTTTCGAACCAAGGAAAAGCTATGAACAAACAACAGATCAGTGGAATGACCTGCCTCCGTTAGTTTTCCTTTGGTTGAGGGTAATGATGTCTCATGCTCTGGATAGTCTGGCTCTGATGTCCTTCACCGTTTCAACCCATGATTCAAAATCATCCGTGTCCTCCCAACAATCCTTCAGATCCGAGGAAGTCATCACTGAATCGATAGCCTGGATCGCCAGTGCGACGATCTCGTCTGTGACCTTGATGTCTGGCAAATCCGCTAAATCTTCCATCGCATCAACGGCTGGATGGCCTCGAAGTGTAGCGAGGATCTCTGCAGCGGCCAATACGTCTTCACCATCGAGTTCAGGAGGTGAAGCGCTCGAACCACCGCCAAATAACTTAGAGAGGAAGCCCTTCGGAGGCTGAGGTGCAAATGTCTGGCGAAACTTCGCCTCAGACGGAGCATCTCGAAAGTCCCCCAGCCAATCCAACGCGCCATCGTTTTCAAAAGTCTTGATGCCCCATGCTCCCATAAATGTATTTTCGGTTAGATTGGTTTTGTTGAAAACGAGTGACGCATCGAAGTTGGCAGAACGTCTAAACGACAACAACGGCGAGCGGGCAGCGTCGATGACACGACTGATGCCATTCAGCGTTGATTGCATCCGTTTTGTTCGCCCGTGTTGTTGGATGTGTGCCGCTCATGCCCAAGGCTCGATAGAGTGCCCCTTCCCTCCCCAGAACTGAAACCACTCGCCAGCAGTCCGAAAAATCTCGACTTGGCCAGCGATGGAATCCAAAGGGTCATCATCTGGCGATACTGCGACCGTCGCAACATCTAGGCTGTGCTGTCGAGCTGCCTCACGGGCTCGCTCAAGAAGCTGTCTTCCGTAATCCACGGCTTCTTCTGCTGTGAATGATCGATACCCGCGGTTGGCGATCTCATCGGTAATGAGATCCTTGGAGTCCATCACAAACTGCCCCCGATAGCTCGTCGGGTCCGCTCCGGCGTAGAGGCCCCCATGAGTGAACTGGGGCAATCCGGGAGACTTTACCAACTGCAGCACGTCGTAACCGTGCATTCTTTGAAGAAACTCTTCCTCACTACAATCCTTGTGGGCCTTCTTGGCGTAACGTGCGCGAGCCCACTCGTCTGCCACCCGGTCAACGCCCACCCTCGGAGCTCCAACACTAGCGTGCGCAGGAATCACAATCTCATTGTATCGCTTCCGCCATCGAGCGGTGAAGTAGGGGAGATTCCACCTGATGCGCTGACGGAGCTTCGCTCTCTCGCCCTCGAAGCCAGGTTTAGCGATGTCGATCGGTATCCAGTCAAGTCCCATGAAGTGATGTTGGAGTGTGTTGGGTGGCCAAGACTCTATGACTGCAGCCCCGTTTGGCCCATGGTCTGCTGCGTCGCGATCATGCGAGGAAGACTATGAAGGACGTCGGGCCTCTCGCCAAGCACGAAGACGTTCTCGGGTGGCATCAAATCGCTGCTGAAGTCTGGCTGGCAGTGCCTGCCTCTTGAGTCGTCGGGTAAACATGTCTCGCGTGTATTGGGCTCGGAAGTAGAACGGACGCAGTTCCAAGTATCGAATGGCGGTCTCAATTGCCTGCATGTCCCCAGCCTCGATTCTGCGAAGCCCCGACTGCAAGCCGCCCGGAAAAGCAAGCTCATCCCACCGCTGGTGAAACTCCCTGCACGCCCGCTCCCAAGCTACGAGAGCTTCCGGCCCCTCGGAGCGATGTCGAAATGTCTCATGTATCGCCTGGTGGAGCTCACGAAGTGAAGCAGCATTGGACTCGATGATGGATTGCATTGGAAGCGAGGGTATTCTTCGTTAATTAACGGCTTAACTTCGAGTCCTTCCACGCCGGACCAGGGACGAGGCTTCGACTGCGGCTTGAGGTGATGAAGACTGCAACTGAGGACAGGTCAGACGTTAGGAGGGAAGTCTTGTTCGCCACTTGGTGGCTTCGGTGGCGGAGTCTCTCCTTCAAATGCGAAATCGTCCCCATGAAAGTAGATATCGAACCATACTTCAATGTCGAGCGCAGCAAGACGTGACATCTGAATGGGTGAGAGAGTAGGTCCACCGTGGCCGGATACGGAATCCCAGCGAACACAAAGATCTACCAGATATCCACGGCTATGAAGCACGCTAAAACCAGCATCTGAATCAGCAAGCTTGGAGAGAATGAAGTCAATGTGATCTCGCGAGTCTTTCGACGATATCAATCCCTTTGACGAAATCCACCATCCTGTCTTATTGTAGGCCTGCTGCCTTGAAGCCGACCGTAAATCCCCCTTCTTCTGGGTTTCTGTTGGCTCGGCCTTGACCAGTGACGTCACCTCCTCAAGGTCCATATCATCCGACATGATTCGGAGCCACGCGTGAGTATAGTGACACGTAGCATACTCGGGATCATGTGGAGTCTGAATGCGCATTTCTAGGCGAATGTCTAACCTGTGGCGACGGCGAGCAAGACTCTGTTTATGCGACAGACAGCTACGAGCTGTTGCCTGCATCCTGAATCCATTTGTTCGGATTGGTTGGTTTTATTTGGCTCGCTTTTCACGAAGTTCTTTTGTAGCAGATTTTGCTTGGGATAGCGCGTCTGTTATGGTGATGAGACGGTCGCTTATCTTTGTCTCGAGGGAATGCAGGCGGATGCCATCAATCAAATCTGCTACATGCCCTTCAATAGTTCTGGCCTGCGAAAACTGATCAACTCGGTCGAAGTGGAAAACTCCCACCCCCTGTAATACAACTCCGCGAGTCAGAATATCACAACTATACGTGTAAATTAACCTACCTCGTTCAGCATCAATGGTTGCGGCTTCGGTAGTCCAATTGGCATGACTCGATCCTGTTTCAGTGAACGATTGACCACGAATGGTCAACCCATCAATAGTCTGTTCAAAGTGCTCGACGATATAACGAATATCTCCAGCCCTCCCAGTAAAGTGCCCAACCCACGTCCCCTGCATGAAATAAGGGCCAAATACAAAAGACTTCAGCCAGAGCCAACGCTCAATTAGCCAGCCAAGAAACCACGCAAAAACTCGATATATAGCTATGGATGAGAGTATAGCAGCAAGGGGAGCCGACCATCGTGATCGCATTTCTGGAACAATTACCGTCAAGGAAAACCAAGTGATGAATATCGTAACGGTGGTTACTATCATGCTAAACTTGGCGGCTGGTCTCATTGCTTGTGAGGTTCTTTTAGTCTATTTAATGAGAACCAATTTTGTTGAGTGCGTCAATAGCGTTACGGACAACAATTTTGTCTGAGTACTAACTCAGTTCCCATGGATGTCTCTTTAAGCCCAAATACCAACGATAAGCAATATCATAGTCGATGATGACGGCAATACGCTTCATCATCTTTTGAAATGAGCCCGTGGGATGGGAGCCGATGAGTGGCCAGCGTGACCACGTCAGAAATCGTGGCCGCCGGTGACCTTGTTCATGTACCAATCCACGACCTGCGGACCATAAAACACCCACAGACCAGCCCCGGCAGCGAGGTAGGGGCCGAAGGGCAGTTTGCTCCCCCACTCGGCACGCCCGGTCACACGGGTGAGGGTGGAGATGAGGGTACCCAGAATGGAGGCGGCAAAGATGGTGAAGAGCACGGCTTTCCACCCTACGAAGGCGCCGATCATCATCATGAAGTGGACATCGCCCAGGCCCATGGCCTCGCGCGGGATCATGACCTCGGTGGCCTTCCCTTCCAGCAAGGTCACCTTCTCCAGATCAAAGGTCTCTTCCTTGCCGGTGCTATCTTTGATCTTGAGCGTCTCCACATACAGCTCAGCGATGATGTCGGAGAACGTTTGGTCATTGACCCGCAGGACGGGGCATGTGACGACGAGGCGATCCGTGGGCCGCTGCATGCCAAAGAGGTCCACCCACTCGATCTTATCCTCTCCCACCGTCACGATGGGCGGCTCGTTTTCATCCGGCTGGGTCACGCTCCAGGCTTCGGCCTGAGCAAACTTCAGGCGTTTGCGCCCAAAGGCGAGTTTGCCAAGCTCGACCACGATGCGCAGCCCGCCAAAACCGACCGCAGCACTGGCGATGGCCATGAGCCCGCCACGCCACCACACGTCCTGATCCTGAAAAGCAGGCACCCAGAGCGAGGCCAAGATGCCGGCAATGGTGCCATTCCGTGTAATCTCGGCGGGCAGCAGGTAGTGCTCGATATCAATGAAGGTGCCAGCAATGAGCAGGCTCATGAAGACCCACAGGCAAACCACTTTAGGTCCCCAAATGACAATCTCGGCCCAGTCACCACCGAAGCACCAAAGCACGGCGTAAAAGACCAACCCGGTGAAAAGCTCGACCCCAAGATAACGCGGAGAAATCGACACCCCACAATTGGCGCACCGTCCCCGCAGCAGCAGCCAGCTCACGATGGGGATGTTGTGATACCAGGGGATCTGATATTTGCAGCTCGGGCAAAAGGAACGCCGCGGTTCATTCACGGAGAGATCCCGCGGCAGGCGGTAGATGACCACATTCAAAAAGGAGCCAATGCCCGCCCCGACGAAGAAAAAGAGGAAGTGCAGAAGGGCATTGAGAATCTGGTAACGGGTCATGGGCAAGAAGACTGGAAACTTGCCTCGCCCTGTGGGACAGAGGAAGCAAAAAATCATCGGATGCGCTCACTCCTCCAGATTCTGCTCATCAGCCTCCTGGCTCTCCCCCTAGCCTGCTCCGCAGCCAAGAAGAACAAAGGGCTCGTCGAGGTCAGAAAACGGGTGCCTGGAGTGATGGTAGATCTGCGCTACAGCACCACGCAGAATGTCCTCGGGCGTCCCGTTTACCCGCCGAACATGCCCTGCCTGCTGAGAGCCTCCACGGCGAAGAAGCTGAAGAAAGCCCAGACTCAACTGAAGCGACAGGGCTACGGGATCAAGATCTGGGATGCCTGGCGCCCCCCGGAAGCGCACCAGTTGCTCTTTGGGCAAGCGGACAGTTCAGGTATGTTTCTGGATCCCATCCATGGCTGGTCACGGCACTGCGGTGGCATCTCCATAGATGCGACCTTGGTGGATCTGCAGGGTCGTGAGCAACGCATGCCCACCGCCTTTGACGAAGACCTTCACCAGGCTTCCAGTCATCAGCAACCGAAGGACCCTGAGATCCGGCGCAATCTCACCCTCCTGCACGAAGCCATGACCGAGGCTGGTTTCAAACCTCTGCCCGGAGAGTGGTGGCACTTCGATGACCTGGAGTTTCTCTACCGCAGGATACCGGTCATTCGCGCCAAAGATGTCGGGGTGAAGATCATCGAATGAACTCCGCCGTTCCAGCTCAGGGGTTACTTCACCGCAGGCAACTTGTCATAGGCCGACTGCGGCAGTTCCAGTACCTTCTGCCGACTGCCCTCTCCGCGCAGGAGGGTGATCTGGCTTTTGGAACAGCCCAGGGTTTTGGCGAGGAACTGAATGAGCTCTGTGTTCGCCTTCCCGTCCACCGGCGGTGCGCCGAGCTTCAGGAGGAGAACCGAGCGGCCTTTTTCATCCATGCCCCAATTCAGGATCTCGGACTTCCGCGCATTGGGCGTCACACGCACCACCAACTGGGTCAGGTTTTCAGCATTCATTTATCCACGAGTCGCCAAGATGCCCGCAGCGATGCCTTCTGCAATCGCTTGTCGATGACTGGGGCTGGCACAGCGTTTGGCCTCGGTGCGATTGCTGAGATAGCCACATTCGATGACTGCCGCCGGCATGAGCGTGGAGCGGAGGACCTTGAAGTTGCGGTTGAACACGCCCCGATTCGTCCCCGTCACGCGACGATCCATGGACCGCAGGATGCTGGCCGCCAAGATTTTCCCTCGGCTGCTCCGGTAGTAACCCTCCATGCCCGTGATGCTGGTCTTGCGGTTGGCATTGAAATGAATGCTGACGAAGACCGACTTCAAGTAGCGGTTGGCGATGCGAGCGCGGTTATCCAGTTCAACAAACACGTCGCTCCGACGGGTCATCACCACCCGCACGCCCTTGGCCTTCAAGATCCGCTCCACGCGCTGGGCCACATCCAGACAGAGCCGTTTTTCCACCAGACCGTGCCACGCCGCGCCGCCATCATGACCTCCATGCCCGGCATCCAGAATGACCGTGCTGAACGTCAACGCCTGGGCAGCACTGAGCCCAAAGCCAGCCATGATGAGCCAGATCAAGCCGAGACGGAGCAGCGGAAAACGGTTCATTTATTAAAACTACTAAGAATTCAAGAAAAACGAAACTCAAAAAAGGCGGAGCTTTTACCAAAAGAGAGCAAATTTTCACCTTTGTTAGCCGCCAGCCTCTGCTAAAAACGATCTCATGTCCGGCCTCGCCAAACTCGATCATCTCATCTCCCTCCTGGACGATGACTCCCAGGTCGTCCAGGAAGCGATTCAAAAAGAGCTGCTGAGCATGCGCCAAGAGTTGCCTGAGCGACTGCGGCTGATGGACCGGCCTCTGACCGAAGAAGAGGAACAGCGGATGGGCCGCCTGCTAGAGCCTGCCCGCCGAGCGGAACTGGAGGAACGCTGGATGCGCTGGCGCTGGCTGGATCATCCCACGACACAGCTTGAGGAGGGCATTGCCCAGATTTCCGCCTATCTGCATAGCTGGCGCACACAGCCCGGCGAGCTGTCTCAAAAGCTGGACGCCTTAGCTGAAGAAGCCTTTCGTGACCAAGGCCGGATGGATGCCCGCGAGCTGAGCGATTGGCTCTTCTCCCCCGTCAATGGCACCGCGCGCTTCCGAGGGAACAGCAAAGACTATTACACGCCTCACAACAGCAACCTCTTTTGGGTGTTGGAAACCGGTCTGGGCAATCCCATCAGCCTCTGCTGCCTTTATCGCCTGTTAGGCCAAAGATTCGGCCTCGACATCTACGGCTGTAACTTTCCCGGTCACTTTCTGGCTCAGGTGGAGCACGCTGAGCGCACCTGGCTGGTGGATTGCTTCAATCGCGGCCGCTTCATGCTCTCCACCGATGTCGCCCGGCATCACCCAGCGGCAAATCCGTCCATCGAAGATGTGATCCGCACAGCAGCTAGCACAGACGCGATCCTCCTCCGCATCCTACGAAATCTGGATGAGGCCTTTGATCGCATCGATAACTTCACCAGTCGCCAAGTGATGCGAAACCTCGCGGTGAAATTGATGGAAGACTAAGGCGTCGGTGCAATGTTGGCGCTCCAGCGCATGCAGATCGGATATGATCAATGGCTCCTAACTCCACCCAACTCCGTGAGCGCTTCCTGCGTGCCTTGGCCCCGGAGAGCCAATTTTACCGGGTGTTAGACCACCTGCCGGGCATCTCCTTTTTTGCCAAAAACAGCCGTTTTCAGATCGTCTGTGCCAATCAGCACTTCGTGGAAAGCCTCGGTTATAAAACCGAACTGGACCTCATTGGAAAAGAGGATTTCGATATCTTCCCCACCCGACTTGCGGAGAACTTCCGCCGCGATGATGAGCAAGTGCTGACGACAGGTGAAGCGCGTCTGAATCTCGTCGAGTTATTTTTCAATCCGCAGGGAATCCCAGACTGGTTCATCACCAACAAGCTCCCAGTGAGAGATCGCAAAGGCAAAGTGATCGGCATCATGGGCACCACCCAGAGCTACAGCCATGCCGCTCAGACAGTGCATCCCTATCAACAGATCGAAAAAGCGCTCACCTACATCCGGCAGCACTTTCGCGAGCGCATCACGGTGGAGGAACTGGCAGGCATGGTTCATATCTCCACACGTCAGCTCCATCGGAAGTTTGTCGAGACGTTCGGAGTCAGTCCTCAGACCTTCATCATGAAGCTGCGCATCCAAGCCGCGTGCGATGCGCTCCAGCATGAAGATGCCCAAATTGGCATCGTTGCCACCGAGATGGGATTCTGCGATCAGAGCAGTTTCACTCAGCACTTTCACCGCCACGTCGGCATCACGCCTTTAAAATATCAGCGCCAATTCCGCTTGGTTAGAAAAACTGGAGAATGACCCCACAAACTGTCCGCGAACCCACCCCCCTCTTTGCTTTTCTGACCACTCAATGGCCAGAAGTTAAACGCACCAAGCTGAAACAATGGCTGCGCTTCAGCGGCATCCAGGTCAATGGCCATCCCGTCCACAAGCATGATCACCCCCTTCAGCCCGGGGATGTCGTCAGCATCCATCCGCAAAAAGCGCCGCCTCCAGTCACCGTGCCCCTTCCGAAAGGCCTGAGCATCATCCATGAAGACGCGGCGCTTCTCGTGATCCAAAAACCAGCAGGCCTGCTCACCATCGCCACAGAGACCGAGCGCACTCGCACTGCGTTCCGCGTCATGACCGACTATCTGAGAGAGACGTCACGCGGCCGTCAAGAGCGCCTGTGGATCATCCACCGTCTAGATCGGGAAACCTCTGGCCTGCTTGTTTTAGCCAAAACCGAGGAAGCGAAAACCTGGATGCAGGAAAACTGGGCACGGATGGAGAAGACCTATCTAGCCATCGTCGAAGGCAGCCCCTCGGCCACATCTGGGACACTCCAAAACCACCTGGATGAAACCCAACCCCATCGAGTGTATGTGACTCAGCGGGCGACCTCGACTACTCGCGAGGCGATCACCCACTACCGTCGCCTCGGTCAGGGCTTCGGCCGCAGTTTACTCGAAGTGACCCTCGATACGGGGCGCCGCCATCAGATCCGCGCTCAATTGGCCGCCGCAGGGTGCCCCATCGTGGGAGATGCTAAATATGGAGCCAGCACAGACCCTGCAAAGCGCATCGCCCTCCATGCCTGTCGCTTAAAAATACTCCACCCTGATGATGATGCCGAGATGGTTTTTGAATCGGCGCTACCCCAGGAATTAGCCCGCTTAGTGCCCAGCACCCCATGCTAGACCGATTTCGTTGTTGCCAAAAAAGGTTGTTTAAGATGAAAATCGTATTTCCCCCCCATGAATTTCTCTTTTGCTGATTTCGGGGTCCTTTCGAGGACCATGCTCGGACTGACCGCCTTGGCGATGGCTGCATGCACCTCAAGTCCGTATGTCTCGGACTCGAAAGTCTTTGACGCTTCTCCTTCCGTGAAGCGTGCTCGTTTTCCGAAAGTGCAGAAGATTGGCGTGGTGGAACTATCCGGTGCCCGTATCACTAGCCGTGCTTATCAAGGCTCAGCCGATCAGCTAGAATACATCGCTTCAGGCGGCGCTCTCTTGGAAAAGCGCATGGATTCACCCATCTGGGCTCAAGCCGAAGAAATTCTCGTCACTCCGGATGCCGCCATTCTGAAAGGTCGGCAAGCCATGGTTAAGAAAGCAGGACAACTCTACAAAGCCGAAGCCGAGAGCACCGAGTTTGTCATCGATGGCACCCAGGTCAAAGTCGAGGGACCTCACAGCATTCAAGACCTAGGCAGCGAAAAAACAAAGATGGTGGGTGTAGCCGCCCCCCTGCCCGCACCAAGTGTCCCTGAGAAGCCAGCTAAAACCGAGGTCAAAAAAGCCCCGCCTAGCAAGCCTATCGCTGAGAAACCCACGGTTAAACCCGCGCCTGCTCCAGTCGTAGCGACCAAGCCAAAAGAGACAAAACCCGGGCCTCAGACCAAGCCAGAGCAGAAGCCCACCCTTTCCGCAACGCCAAAACCGAAGCCACCGGCAGCGTCGGCGCCGAAGCCGACAACACCGACTAAGCCTGCAGCCAAACCGGAACCCAAGGTGAATCGTCAAGAATTGCTCAACTTGATGCGGGAGCCTTCTGAATAGACCCCGTCAAGTGCAACGCATGTACATACTGTAGCAAGGCCATCTCGCTTAACCGAGAGTGCATCAACGAGGCTCAATCGCCACTCGTTGGATACCCCTAGCGTTGAGCAAGGCGTCGGACAGTGCGTGTCCAAAGTGTAAAACGGCAGTAATCTGACAGGCTCTTGTAAGATTTCTGGCTCGACAGGGTTTCAGAGATGTAGTTGTAAATAAAAACAACGGTGGCCATGGCATGCCTTCTGCATCCAGAAACCATCTCAGTTTGCCGGAGCCGGTTTGTTCTTTCAAGGCGGGTCTGTCACTGAAAAAAACACAGCACAACGTTGACACTCAAGTCGCAGCCAACCTATAGTAATTCATGCTCAGGCAAATCATCGGACAACCCTCTGAAGGGCAAAAGGAAACAGGCCGTGTTGAGGCCCCCGCACCGGTCTCATTCGCGGATCGTGGCCCCAGCTTCACCGCTCCAGCTCCTGCTGCACAACCACAACGCGCATCCTCATATAACATGACCTCCAGCAAAAACGTTCTCGCCAACGACGTCGAGATCAAAGGCTCCATCAAATTTTCTCATGACCTCATCATCGATGGTAAAATCGAAGGTGAAGTGCACTCCGACGGCAGCCTGACCGTGGGTGAAAATGCGCTGATCAAGGGTGAGATCCGCACCCGTTCCGTCATTATTTTCGGCAAAGTCGAAGGTAACATCACCGTCACTGAGCGTTGCGAGCTGAAGAGCAATGCCATCCTCGTCGGTGACATCGAAGCTGGCACATTGTCCATCGAAGAAGGCGCCACCTTTATGGGTGCCTCCAAAGTGGGTCGCAAGCCAGAGCCTGCCAAGCCAGCTCCTCTGGGGGGCCGTCCTGCCGCTCCTGCGCAACCTTAAACTGATTCACACGTCGAAGTGTTCCGAAGTTTCTTCGGCTCTAGTAGCGACAAACCGGGCCCACCCAAGAACCAAATTGAGGTGGTGTGCCCGGCCTGTGGCGCGGCTCAATACGAGCCGCGTCTTGTTGTGTCCACATTCTGCAAAAAGTGCGGTGTGCACCTGACCATTCATCGCAAGAAGGTCACTGCGTCCACCGTCACCCGCTCAGGCATGGGCATGCCTGATCCATGGGCAGATTCTAAACCCAAGCCTCCTGCCGACATCCCATCTTCGCAGCAAGAGGAGGACACGGCACCGACGGGCTCGACACCAGAGCCCAGCGCACAGCCCGCAGCAGCCGATCCACTCGTTGCAGAGATGCAGCTGCCTGTTTCCGAAGAAGAAGCAGCCGAGGGCGGATTTGGCGTCTTCCTCAAACAGCAAGCCACTCAAGGGACAGGCCCAAGCGCCAGTGAGAAAGCTCCTATTCCA